>JBAIYF010000363.1:0-4054 GCA_037916115.1 Anaerolineales bacterium | reverse complement strand
GATGGCAGACCCTATCGCTGGCTGCATCTTTTTGTAAGCACATTGCACAATAGCGCCGGGGAAAACAACGGGCATATCGTCACCTTGCGGGATGTGACCAGCCTCAAGGAAAACGAATCCGCGCTTGCCATTGCCCGCGACGAAGCCATGCAGGCAAACAGTTTCAAATCGCAACTGCTTGCCAACGTCACCCATGAACTGCGCACCCCGCTCGGCATTATTCTCGGCTACACCGACCTCATTTCGCGCAAATCCTACGGCGACTTGAACGAAAAACAGATCAGCGTCCTGGATCGCATCAAAGACAGCACCCTATACCTCGATAGCCTCGTCTCTGAACTGCTGGATCAGGCACAACTCGACAGCGGCAAACTCCAACTCGAGGAAAGACCCTTTGAACCGCGTGAAGTCCTTGGGTCAGTATTCAATCAGTTGAGCATCCTCGCAGAATCAAAGAATCTATATTTCAAGTATTCCATTGCCGAAACCCTGCCTGTTTCCCTGCTTGCAGACAGCCAGCGCCTCAAACAGATCGTCGTCAACCTCGTCAGCAACGGCATCAAATTTACAGAGACTGGCGGCATCACAGTTGAAGTACTTACGCCAACACCCTATGAATGGACAATCCGTGTTACAGACACAGGTCCGGGCATCCCACCAGACGCACTCAATTCCATCTTCGAGCCATTCAGGCAGCTTGCCAATGCCAAAAAATCCCTACGCAAAGGCTACGGCTTGGGGCTTTCCATCACCCGCCAATTGATTCGTCTTATGGGCGGTAACATCAACGTCGAAAGCAAAAACAACCAAGGCACCACATTCATTGTCAACCTGCCGCTCGTCCCAGCCTCAATACTGGAAGAGATGGAAGAATCCAAACCCGAAAACCGGTAACTCTGCCTCAAAACACACAAAACAATTTAAGAGGGATACAATCCACGCATGGATATATCCTTTGATTCCCTGCAACCCCTGCTTGATAAAGCCATCGCCTCACGCCTGACCATGAGCGGATCACGCCACGAGGAAGCGTTTCGCCTCTTCAACGGATTCTACGAAGGCTGCCCCAGCCTTGTTCTGGATATTTACGGACAAACCCTGGTCGTACACGACTATTCCGATCACCCCCAACCTGACCTCATCAACAAAATAACCGGACATATACACAACTCCCTGCCGTGGCTGCAGACGGGACTACTCAAAACCCGCAACGGAGCAACCCAGCAAGAAAAACGCGGAACGAAGATGTTTGGGAGCCTGCCAGACCGCAAAATTCGCGAACACGGAGTTTGGTACGCCATCGACCTGACCATGAATCGGGATGCCAGTTTTTATCTCGATACAGGACATTTACGAAAATGGCTTTTACAAAACTCGCAAGGACGGTCTGTGCTGAACGCATTTGCCTATACTGGAAGTCTGGGAGTTGCGGCACAGGCAGGTGGTGCTGTGCGCGTCACCCAAACGGATCTAAACCGCCAATTCCTCAACATCGCAAAAGACTCGTATGCACTCAATGGTTTCCCCATCAATAAGCAAGACTTCATAGCGCAGGATTTCTTCCCCGCTGTGGCGCGTTTCAAAACAGAGAAACGGACCTTTGACTGTGTCATCATCGACCCGCCCTTCTTTTCAACCACCTCGCGCGGCAAAGTAGACCTTGAACATGAAAGCGAACGGCTCATTAATAAGGTGCGTCCGCTTATCAGTGATGGCGGCGTACTCATTGCCATTAACAATGCAGTCTTTCTCAGCGGCGCAGACTATATGCGAACTCTGGAAAAACTCTGCAAAGACGGCTACCTGCAAATTCGTGAGTTAATCCCCGTGCCGGAAGAATTTATTGGGTTAAACCGGATTGGGAAACCCATTACCGACCCTGCTCCGTTCAATCACTCCACCAAGATCGCTGTTTTGGATGTAAAACGCAAATGAGCGGCGAAACTGATCTCAACAAATTGATAAAAGGCATGAAACCCGAACGAAACCCGGGTGAATTTGTCTACTGCCTGGTCGACACCTTTGAGAAAGCGGCAGCACTCCGCCCGTTGGGTATGTTTCAGGAAAATGAAGGAGTGACGGTCATCTTACCAAAGGAACAAGCCGATACGGCACAGTTAGCTTACCCCAACGTTTGTGCATGGATCACATTGACCGTCCATTCGTCTTTGGAGGCAGTCGGTCTTACCGCTGCATTCAGCAAGTCATTGACCGAAGCGAACATCAGTTGTAATGTAGTTGCGGCATATCATCACGACCACATCTTTGTTCCAGTAAAAGATGCCGACCGCGCCATGGAAGTGCTGTTATTGTTAACAAGGGAATAAAGCATTATTCCTGCGGTTTGCGCGCCATAAAAGCGAACAATCCGGCAAGGAACAGTGCTGTGGCGATAATGGCAATGACCCCAAATTTGGAGCCGGGTTGTTGTTCAAAACCAGGCGAAGGGGACGTTATTGGGGTGGACAAGGATTGGGTTGGTGAAGCAACCATCAGGGCGGGAGGAGGCGGAAGAGCCGTGGAAGATACTCCCAACGAAACAGACTGTGTCGCATCCATGCGGACAAGTAATGTCTGCCCTTCGTAAACGGTTGTAGAGTCGCCAAGGTTATTAAGGGACTGGATCTGTTTTATAGTGGTGTTATACGCAACCGCAATGCTCCACAGGGTTTGCCCATACATGACCTCGTGATAGACCCTGCCGTTCGGGAAAGGGGTGTTCAACGCAACGGGGATGGAATATTGCGGCAGCGCACCATTGATGGCTGCCTGCGTTTCAATTTGTGAATACGCCGCTTTTGTTTGGGGAATGCCAGTAAGAATGCCGGGGACGTTCGATTGCATTTGTCCGTTACGGGTTTGCAAGGCGGTTTCTATCACAACAAATATCTGCCCATCAGCCACGGCGATCCCTGCGCCAATATCGCTGCGGTCTGTTGACAACATGGTGTTGGTATGCAGGTCATCGCCAAGCCACATTTGAACGGCATCTTCGGCAGTGAGTGCCATGCCCCAATTCTCGGAGCGATAGCCATCCTGGGTAAGGTCGCCAGATAGCGGATACCCCATTGACAGCAGCCATTGCCCAAGTGACATTCCATTAGGTCGCCAGTGACCGGGCAGCCCGGCGGCAATTCCGCTGGCTTGTTCTTGTGCCACCTGCATCAACACCGGGTGTGCATTCAAGGCAGGCAACCCATAAGACAATCGCAAATTATTCACGGCGGTGATGATCTCCGCTGGGGTTGGCGGTACAGGTTCCTGGGCGCTTGCAGGTGCTGCCATACACAACAGCAGGATCATGAGAATGCCATTCACAAAAAATTTCAAGCGGGACATATAAAATAAATGATAACAAAAAAAGACCAAAGCTGTTTAGCTCTGGTCTTTGATTTTTACGGACGCCATGAAGGCGCGTACCAGTCGTAATCTGTGGAAAGACCGGGGGCTTGTAAAATGCCGTACTGCGAAGTTGCGAGGTCAACCAGATAGAGATGACCGCCGCTCGCTGAAGTGGTTTCTTCGATCAACAAATATTTGCTGCTTGGTGAGAACAAGAGCCGACCAACCGTGTTACCTTTATACAGGGATTTTAGTTCGCCGCCGGTGCGCGGGATGATGAAGACTTCTGCCACAGGGTCGCCGCTGGTCATATTGCCGTAATAGTTGAATGCGATGAAGCGGCTGTCTGGCGACCAGATCATCGGATAGATGGAGCCGCTGGTGAATTGAGCGATGGTGGCAGCGTTTGCCCCGTCCGGTTCCATGACTTTGATGTAGTGCTCTTGTGAGTTGTAGTTGTAATCGTCGTAGGCGAAGAATCCGGCATCGGGTGAAGCGATGAATTGCGCCTTGGTCAGGAGTGTTTCGAACATGGGGCGAGATTGTCCATTCGCTGCACGCACAAGATAAATGTTGCCTTCAGCACCGGGCAATGCCGAACGCATGATCACGTTTTCTGTGTACCAGCCATCCATGATATAGGGACGCCCGGCTTCGGGCAGGTCTTTGGAAATACTTTGCAACTCTGTGCCATCCGGGCGGACGATAAAGA
>JBAIYF010000362.1:0-1874 GCA_037916115.1 Anaerolineales bacterium | reverse complement strand
CAACCGACGAAAGCCGGAGTGCCGCCCAAACTTCCAAGCGCTTCACGGGCGGGACCAATCGGACCAATATAGCCGCCGCTGAACGCCAGCAATCCGCCATACTGGCGCGGATTGCGAATGACATATTCACTGGCAAGACAGGCGCCTTGCGAGAATCCGCCAATGAAGATCTTTTCAGCGGGAATGCCTTGCGCCTCGGCTTGCTTTACAAGCCCGTCCACTTTGGCGAGCGCTGCGGAAAGGTATGGCTCATTCTGTTCAACCGGAAAGATGAAGCGATTCGGGTACCAGGTGAAGCCTTCTGCCTGCGGGGCGAGATATGCCATATCGGGAAAGGTCAGGTACGGGACGAGTGTGAGAATATCCTGCGCTGAAGCGCCGCGCCCGTGGATCAGGATCATGGCGGTCTTGGCGTCTTGCAGTTTTGCGCCCATGCCAAGCACAGGTGAGTTTTCATGCGGCATGGACATTAGGCACCTACCTTTTCAACAGGATTCAAGATCAATGGCTGCAAACTGGCTTCGATCTCCGCGCGATTCACCTCGAACCACTCGGGCAGTTTCAACGCCTCACCCAGCGTCTCTCTGGCTTCGTCACGCAGGAAACCGGGGGTATCGGTGGCGATCTCGAACAAAACCCCGCCCTGCTCGCGGAAATAAATGGAGTGGAAGTAGCTGCGGTCCATCACCGGGCTGACGCGGAAACCAACCTGCGCCAGCATGGTTTGATACTGCAATTGCGCATCATCGGTTGGCACGCGGAAAGCGATGTGATGGATGGAGCCCGCGCCGAAACCCGCCTGCATTTTGCCTGGGCGATGTACCAAGTCTACAATGTAGCCCAAGGCGCTCTCGTCGCTCTTGAAGCGGTGACGGTTCTGCTCCGCACCTGCAAATTGATAGCCCATCCCCTGCGTAAGCAATGCTGAGGTCAGTTCCACTTCGTCGAGCCAGAGGGTGACGCTGTGGAAGCCGTGCAGGGCATACTTCTGCGGGATCGGTCCTTCTTGCCAGTGTTGAATGGCGGGTAAATGCTGCACCTCGACCAATTCCACGCCCATGCCATCTGGATCGGTGAACGCCAGCACATTCTGCCCAAAACGGCTTTCCGCCGGGTTGGGAGTGATGCCATTCTGCTTGAGGCGTTCCTGCCAAAATTCCAAAGAACCGATTGGGACATTGTACGCCACAGCATTCGTCTCGCCGTTGCCGCGCACACCTTTACGCATGTTAGGCCATGCGAAGAAGGTCAGCACGCTGCCGGGGGTGCCGGTTTCGTCTGCAAAATAGAAGTGATAGGTATCGGGCGAGTCAAAGTTGACGGTGCGCTTGACCAATCTTTGCCCGAGCACGTTTCGGTAAAAGTCCACATTGCGCTGTGGGTCGCGTGCCACGGCTGTGACATGATGTAATCCTCGAATGGGGTCCATATGTAATCTCCTGTCATCCAGATGCAGTATGTATGCAAAATCTACATTGGAGTCTCATAAGAAAAAGTCTCCGAGGTTAGACCTCGGAGACCGGCGCTTTATTACCCGTAGAGTTCTCTCCTGAAAAACTCCGGCAGGGCAAAAGCTGCTTTGTGAATTTCAGGATTGATGTATTGATTCTCGCCGGGAGGGTATGGTGTCTTGAGCCCATTCTCCCAGGGGGTATCGGAGACGTACATGAAGCCGATGCCGCCGCCGGGGTAGGTTGGGACGTTGGTGTAGTAGTAAGCGGGGTTCTTGGTGAGTGATTTGGCGGTCTGATAGATGGTCTTGATCAGTTCGGTGTCGAAGAAAGGCTGCTCGCACTGGGTTGAGGCAGCACCGCCGGGTGCGAGGGCGCGCACCATCAGTTTGTAGAACTCATCCGAGAAGAGACGCTCTGCCA
>JBAIYF010000361.1:0-7109 GCA_037916115.1 Anaerolineales bacterium | reverse complement strand
ACAACTTTCTTCGCCACAACTTTCTTGACAACCTTCTTCGCTGCCGGAGCCGCCTTGGCGGGCTTCACAGAAGTGTGGATCTGCTCATGCATATAGAGCGGCAGGTAGTAGTGACCACCTGCGTTCTTGCCAGAAGAGCCGGAGCCTTTCCAGCCGCCAAAAGGTTGGAAGCCGGGCCACGCACCCGTGGATGCACCTTGCGGGCGGTTGGCGTAGGTCACACCGGCTTCGATGTTGTCAAAGAACCATTCGGTTTCCTTGGCGTTGCCATAGAAACCAGCGGTCAGACCGTAGTTCACGTCGTTGGCGATCGCCATGGCTTCACCGAGGTTCTGCACCTTGCCGATGGTGGTGATGGGCAGGAACATTTCATGCTTCCATAGGCGGTGGCTAAAAGGCAGGTCGGTGACGAAGGTGCTTTCGCAGAAATAACCTTTGCTGTAGTCGCCTTCCGTACGGACGTTACCACCGGTGAGGAATTTGCCGCCTGCTTGACGGATCTCTTCAGTAAAGTCCTTGAAGTCCTGATATGAACTCTTGTTCACCACAGGTCCGTTGTAGGTGGCGCGATCGGTCGGGTCGCCGAGGACGAGCTTATCGGTCAGCGCTTTGAGGCGGGCGATGAGTTCATCGTACACGGGCTCTTCCACCAACACGCGAGATGCGGCGGAGCACTTCTGTCCCTGCAAGCCGAACGCTGAGCGGACAATACCAATAGCGGCGGTTTCAAGGTCTGCGTTGCGCGAAACGATGGCAGGATTCTTGCCGCCAAGTTCAAGGATCATCGGACGGACGTAATCACGGTTGGCGTAATCGCGGTACATCTTCATGCCCACATCGAAGGAACCAGTGAAGGTCACGCCGTCCACATCGGGGCTGTCCACCAAAGCCTGCCCAAGAGTTGAGCCGGGTCCGGTCACAAAGTTCACCACGCCATCAGGGAGCCCCGCATCGCGGAAGCAATCCACCAGCAGGCGCACGATCCAGGCGGTATCGGTAGCGGGTTTGATGACGAGCGTGTTGCCGGTCACCAGCGCCGCGCCCGAAGGACCACCCGTCAACGCGTGGGGGAAGTTGAACGGCGAAACGACAAGCCAAACGCCGTAAGGGCGCAAGACCGAAGTATTACGAGATTCATAACCCACCAGCGGATCGCGTCCCATTTCAACGACATAGCCGTTGTTCTTCTCCATCTGGTAGCAGGAGTAATAAATAAGGTCGGCAGTTTCCTGTACATCGCCCAAAGACTCCATACGGTTCTTGCCGACTTCCATTGCCATGGCTGCGCCAAGCTCGAAAATGCGCTTCTCGATCAACGAAGCCGCCTTGCGCAACAACTGCACGCGCTTCTTCCACGGGGTGCGGCTCCATGCCGGGAACGCCCTGCGGGCGGCATCGATCGCCATTTTGGCGTGGCTGGCATTGCCTTTCTGCATCACGGCAAGCACCCAATCGGTATTGATGGGCGAGCGGTCTTCGAACTTCTCGTCGGCAAATACTTCCTTGCCGTCGATGAACATGCCGTATTCCTTGCCCATGTTGGCTTTGAGGTTTGCCACTGCCTTGTCGAAACCTTTGTGCAGCGTCTCAGGCGGGTTGAACATGGTTGCGTACGTTAACTTGAAAGCCATAGATTTCTCCTTTTTGAAGTATCTTTGCCTTGCCAGGTTTAATGTGAAGTGCATTACTAGGGGGCGCACCTTCGCCCGGCGCGGCATGCTTTTGTGATACAAATTGCAAATCAAGTATAGCAGGGGAACGAACCTCCGTCAAAGTAAAGCGGCTTGATTCAATATGACGTACCTCATAATTAGAAAAAGGCGAGAATTTTGTAAGATGAAGCACGGACTGGGTATCATTAACCCCATAAAAGGAGAAAATTTGATGAAACCCCGCCTTTCGACAAGCTCAAGACACCGCTTCCTTCTCTGGACCTTGGGGCTGGTTGTGGCGCTTCTGGCAATTGCTTGCGCCCCAGCCGCCTCCACCGAGTCCGCACCTGCGGCGGAACCACCCGTCAGCGTGGATTCTGCCCCGGCAACAGAGGCAGCCGCCCCTGAGTCCGAGCCGACGGCTATCGCCCTGACCGATGCGCCCGTGATCGAGCTTCCGTCTTATCTGCCGCGCGGTGATGACCTTGAAGCCACTGACCCTGCCACGGTTGCACTTGCCTCTGGTGGGTTGCAATTGGTGGAATTCTTCCGCTTCACCTGAGGGACATGCCGTTCCATGGCGCCCATGGTTCATGGGCTCGAAGCAGAATATTATGGCAAAATCAAGTTTAGTTTTCTTGATGCCGACGATCCAAATACCCAATCCTTCCAGCGCACACTTGGTTTTGTGTACCAGCCTGAGTTCTACCTGCTGGATGCGGAGGGCAATGTTCTAAAGAAGCTGGTCGGTTTTGTCCGCGAGGAAGACTTTAGAAGCCTGTTCGACTCATATCTTCAATAAATTCAAAAAAGCCGCGAATGAAGTTCGCGGCTTTTTTTTATCCAATATAATTCCATGTATGGACGCATTCCTTAATTACATTTCTTTTTTTGCCGGACTGATCATAGTGATCGGCACATTGTTCTCAGCCGTGTCAACATTTATCCTGCCGCGCAGTGCCAACAGCTTTTTGAACCGTCTGGTATTTGGCGGGCTGCGCCGTATTTTTGGATTCATCATGAAGTTCGTAAAGACTTACGAACAGCGTGATGCTATTATGGCGTATTTTGCCCCGATCGCCTTGCTCATGCTTTTACCAGTTTGGTACGCTCTGATCGCATTTGGATATTCTCTAATGTATTGGGGGCTTCAGGCAGGAGATTATTTTTACGATTTTCGCCTGAGCGGGTCATCATTGTTTACGCTTGGTTTTGTGCCGCCGGAAGGGTACGGTGTGACATTTCTGGTTTTTACCGAAGCCATGTTGGGACTCATTATGGTCGGTTTGTTGATCGCTTACCTGCCAACCATGTACTCCGCGTTTGCACGCCGAGAACAAGTGGTAAACATGCTGGAGGTGCGTGCGGGCAACCCGCCAAATCCCTATGATATGTTGACTCGTTTCCATCGCATTCACGGCATGAGTATGCTCGCCGATCTTTGGCGAACATGGGAACTATGGTTTGCTGATGTGGAGGAGAGTCATACAACGCTTCCGGCTTTGGTCTTCTTCCGTTCGCCTCGGTCGGATAATTCATGGGTTACTTCTGCCGGCGCGGTTCTGGACTCTGCTGCCATCACACTCTCATCTCTGGATGTTCCAGAGGAAATGTCTGCGGCGTTATGCCTCCGCGCTGGTTTTATTGCTTTTCATCGAATCACAGATTATTTTGATATTCCTCATCCTCACGAACCGCATTTTCCCGAAACTCATATCAGTGTTACACGAGAAGAGTATGATGACTTGATCAACCGTTTGGCAGCAGCAGGGTTGCCCATTAAGCCAGATCGCGAACAGGCATGGCAGGATTTTGCCGGGTGGCGGGTTAATTATGATCGTACACTGCTCATCTTGTGCAGCCTTGTCATGGCGCCGCCCAATGTGCCATGGTCCAGCGATCGTGCGCCAAGGCTCAGACTTCCAACTTTATTGGCGGGAAAAAAGCAACACACTCATTAATAAAAACAGCACGGATCGCAAGGTCCGCGCTGTTTTTATTGTCAAAATTCTTGTATTGATATGAGGGCTGCTTAATGACCAGCTTCGGCATCCACGCGTTTTACATCTGCGATAGCTTTGTCCACGTTTACAAATGTCAACAGGAATAGACCAAGAACAAAGAAAATTATGAGGGATACGATCGCTGGTCTGAGGTTGCCTTGAGTCTGGTTGACAAAGGCGAAAAGGAACGGTCCAAGCCATGAAGTTCCGCGTTCGCTAATCTCATAGATCGAGAAGAACTCGGCTTCCTTGCTTTTAGGAACCATCTGTGCAAACACGCTCCGGCTGATGGCTTGCGAACCGCCCATTACAATGGCGATAAAAATGCCAAGAATAAAGAACTGCGAAACGCGCGAGTCGCCTTGTAACCCGACATATGCATAGATCACGACTCCCGCCCAAATTAAAAGGCTGACGATGATCGCCTGTTTGGCGCCAATCCATTTTGCGAGCCTGCCCCAAATCAATGCTCCAAAGAAGGCAACGAACTGAATCATCAAAATGAGGGAGATAAGCGAAGTTGTGTCCATTTCAAGACCGCCTTGGATCAGCGGGGCGGCGGCAAATGTGGATGCAACTGCAATAACGGTCTGGATGCCGTCATTGTAAATCAAATAGGATGTGAGGTACTTGGATGTTTCCGGCAGTGTTTTGGCTTTTTTTCGCAGGAAGATCACCAACATGATGATCGGTCCAAACAGAGGAAGGAAGAATGGCAGGAACGCAATTTCTTCTGGAAACCTCGTTTGCAATTGCAACACTACAGGTGCGATAAGAGGAGCCCAAATGAAAATTGCAAACGGCAAAAGCAGCAGGATGGCAACAGTTCTTGCCGGGGTTTCCATGGTAGTTGAAAGCTGCTTAAAGGCTACACTTAATATGTTTTCGCCTTTTGGCAATTCCCGCGCTGGGTGACGAGGATGAAGCCTTGACCATGTGAAAAATGAAAAACCGAACCACCATACACCCGCTGATGCAAGGTTGATACGAACCGCCATCCCTTCTGATATCCCGAAATTTTCATAAAAGGAATAAAAGGCAAGGTTGAGCGCAAGCAGAATGCCCCCGCCAAGGTAGCCCATTGCCCACCCAAAAGAAGAAACACGATCTCGTTCTTCTTCACTGGCAATATCAGGAAGATACGCGTTGTAAAAAACCATTGCTGCGCCGAAGGAAAGATTTGCAATGATGAAGAGAAGCGCCCCCAACCACCACAAACTGCCTTGTACAAAGAACATACCTGTTGTTGTTGCCGCGCCAAGGAGGGCAAATATCTGCATCATTTGCTTGCGGCGATGTGAATAGTCTGCAATGGCTCCCAAAATGGGTAAAAAACCAGCTTGAAAAACAACGGAGAACGAAACAGCAAAAGGTACTACAGAATCTGGAGCTACGGGAATTCCGAATAGGGATGCAGTCGGAGACCCTGCCGCTTCGGCTGCGCTGCGCGCCAAACTTGCCACATACGGGCCCAAAAATACCGTTCCCACCGTGGTGCTGAAGGCGGAGTTCGCCCAGTCGTACATTGCCCAGCCAAAGATCTCTTTACGATTATTGACAATTGCTTCTGTTGCCATGCATCTCTCCTTGTTCTTTATTTTGTAGGTCTTTCAAATTATATAGCACAATCCCGGACGTTCCTGCTGTAAAGAACCCCGCCCGTGCCTTATCGTTTTGCATCCCTGTAAAGCGATTGTATGTGGAAAAATATCTATAAAGTGCTATGATTGGGGACAATGGCATCCATTTTTGATAAAGTCTTCACTGCTGAGCAAAAAATGCCGCCAGCCGAGCTTCAGGTGTGGGTCAATTCCATTCGCTCAAAAAATAAGACCGGTATTCTGAGGCTTCGTACTTCCTCGAATGAGCCAGAGTTTTTCTTTTTGTGTCGTGCAGGTTGGTATTCGATATCATCGAAAGATAGCGGGAACGCGCTTGATGAATGGTTGCAGAGTGTGACGGGGGATGTGCAGGGATCATTTTCATTACTGAGCCATCTGGGCATGTCTCATTATTGGACCGCCTTGAATTCAGTTCGTTATCAAATTACAACTATGGATGGTATTAAAAGCCTCCCCCTGAATAGTGCGGAACCATATCTTGTCAAAATGAATTTGGACGGCGCGGAAGGGTCCATTCTCTACAAAGGATTTTCCGACTTGCCTCACTCGCTGTTCATCTCAGAAAATACATTGTTAGATGAAGTTGGCATCCCCGAAAAACTTTTGTACTGGAAAAATGACCCCGCTTGCCAAGTTTCAATATTTCCGTTCGACCCGGCATTAGAGTCCTGGCAGATAATTGCACTGCGTAAGGCATTTAAGATACTTTATGACCGCATCCTCGAACGTTGTGAAAAACAGACCGGGCGATCTATCGTCGCCTCGTTTGCGCGCATCATTGCGCTGTTTTCTGCCGAACAGTCCGTCAATGTCTCAGTGGAAGGCAGTCAATGGTTCGATAGGGATTTTTACCCTTCAACCGAAGAAGCCGCCTATTATTACCGCCTTGCTCTAAACGAACTGCTTGAACATTTTTCAGCAGTGCTCGGACCGCGTTTATTGTCTTCGAATTTACTTGAGGCATATGCCTTGATGTCTGCAGGAAACCGCGAAGTTCTTCAAAAAAACACCATCATACCGGAAGGATTTCTTTCATGAAAAACGAAATCAAGAGTTTGCGGAAATCCATCTATCGTCCAGTAGTAGCGGGGTACTATGTGCTGTCCATTTTTTTGATTGCCGCCTATGTATGGCTGTATCAATTCGCTCCTTTTAATTCAGCAGTCAATGATATCTTTTTGAATTCGTTGATAACCTTTTCAGCTCTTCTTGTGGCTTTCATTGCCACTGTAATTTTTACACACTACCATCCCGATGAAGCCCCCCGTACGGTCTGGTTTAACATCATGCTCGCTGGCTGGTTTTGGTTTCTGGGCGAAATTTCCTGGCAGGTGATTGCCTATACTGCTGGCAGTGTTCCGACGCCGAGCATAGCAGATGCATTCTGGATACTGGGATTTGTATTTTTTACACTCGCTTTTCACCGCCAATACTCTATTGTCATGCCCGAAAAACTCGAATCCATCCGTATCACCAGCATGGGCACATGGCTCGTTGCCTTGCTGATTCCCGCTATTATCCTCGCCGCGCTTGATGCTTTCTCCACTCAGCTATATGTAGATTTTTTCTACCCATTTGCAGATCTTGCTGTTGGAGTGGCAGGACTTGCGCTTGTCTTTATTTTCCGCGGTGGTGCATTAATGCGCCCATGGATGGGGCTGATGCTCTTTGGCTTGTCAGACCTCATGTACGCCTGGGCAGAAAAGACCAATCTCTACGCATTCTCGGCCCAAAACGGTAATGCATTATCCTTGATGATCGATACAAGCTACCTGGTTGCCTACCTAATTCTTGGTTTAGGATATTTGGGACACTGGGTACTGCTCCGCTAT
>JBAIYF010000360.1:0-3809 GCA_037916115.1 Anaerolineales bacterium | reverse complement strand
GGCGAACGGCTCATTGAAGGTGACCACCACAGTGGTGGCATCGGGCGCTTCCACGCTGGCGACGAAATCTTCATAGGGGTAGCGTCCCAACGGCACGTTCGCGTCAGACATGATCATATCGTAGGTGAAGACGACATCTTCGGATGTGAAGGGTTCGCCATCACTCCAGGTCACATCATCGCGCAGTTTGATGGTGACGGTCTTGCCATCTGCACTCAAGCCGCCGTTATCGGCGCTGGGGATCTCAGCCGCGAGCACAGGCACAGGTTCAAAGTTCTCGTCGAATTGCCAAAGCGGAACGAGATAGAACGGGCGCAGGTAGCCAGAGAACGACATGCTAGTGTACAGCGGGTTGAGGCTGTCCGGTTCCTGGGTGAATGTGATGGTGGCAGTGCCGCTGAATGTGGGCGCAGACGCGGCTTCTTCCGTTGCTGCAGGAGCTTCCTCGGTGGTGATGGCTGCTTCTTCGGTTGCGGCGGGTACTTCTTCTGCGGGGGCGCCGCATGCCGCAAGGACCATGCTCACTGCAACGAGGATCGAGAGCAAAATATACAGTTTTCTTGACATGTTTCTCCTCCAAATAGAGAATGTAGTGGGTTCAAACGTACACAATTAGAATTAAACAAATCTTGTCAGGCGCCTCCTTGCAGTAGGATTGCTTCTGAAAGCCCGCAAACCAGTTGCGAACGGTCATTCGGTTTATTGCGAACGGATAAAATCCACCAACTGCGTACCGGTGATAAGAATGTGCTTTTGCATGGCGTTGCCCGCGACTTGCGGGTTGTGCGCTTCAAGCGCGGTGATGATGTCACGATGTTCCTGGCTGTCGGTTTGGTCGCGGTGGGGCAGGGGCAGTGTTGCCGTGGCGGCAAAGTTTGCGATCAACATCGTCGGAAAGACCGCCCACATCTGATTCAATGTGCGGATGAGATACTGGCGTTTACTGGCAGTATAGATCAACTGATGGAATTGACGGTTCAAATCCCGGTAGACCCCCACTTTTTCCGGCGCATTATTCTGCTCGATCTCACTCTGAATGTTTCGCAGCTCTTCAAGCCCCTTTTCACTTATCAAAGAAGCGGCAATCGAGGCGGCGCGTCCTTCAAGGTAGGCACGGTGTTCGTACAGGTCTTGAACATCATCTACAGAGTAAGTAACCACCCTCGCCCCGCGGTAGGGGACATGTTCAATAAGCCCTTCAGCCGCCAGTTCCTTCAACGCCTCGCGTACCGGCATCTGGCTGACCCCCAGTTCCTGGGCGAGTTTTTCCTGCCGCAACCATTCTCCCGGGCGAAAGCGCCCTTCAAGGATGGCGGCACGGAGCTGGTCGGCAACCAATTTTCGTAGCTGGCGGTGGGCTGTAATTTCCTCTATTATCATCGGAAAGGACAAATTAGATATAATATCGAATATCAAGATAGCATATTGAAGCATGAGAGTCAAGGGTGTAAAGAGTGGAATTAGTGTACTGAAGAACCGATTCACCCCAAACCTGCCACAGTGTGGTTTTCCCCCTCCTAATTGATTGAAAGCCCCTTCATAAAAGAATATACTTTTTGAGGAGGGCAACATGAAAAAAATTCTGAGCATTGTTCTGACGGTCTCCCTCTTGACCGCCTGCGAACCAATGGGCTTGGAAGGCGGCGCTGGTGCCCCGTCCGATCAGTTTGAAGCGACACCCGCCCCAGCAATGCCCGCTGGCACGCATACCAACTCAAACAGCCAGCAAACTATATGGACACCTACGCCTCCCACCCCGCCGACGCCTGATTCGTCCAACCAGGCTTTATCTTCAGCCTCAACCTTTTCACCGATCCTCTACCGAACCTACGCAGACCGATACTTCAGTTACCAACTTTTGGGCGGCTATCAGAACGGCGTCTGGCTTAATGATGAAGAAGCCCTGTCCCTGCTCGAATACGAACGCCTGATCGATGTGTACGAATACCCCGTGGGCTGGTTTGGTAATACCACCATCCACAATATTGCAGAAATGGACCCTCCTTTTTGCGGCAAGTTCTTCATCGGCTCAGATTTGCTGGAAACTTCCGGCTGGCAGTTCGCCTTTTACCAGGGCTGGCAGGTGACCTTGCGCCCGTGGGAGGAAATTCCCATGACAACCGAGACCTACATTCAAACCGTCCGCGACTGGCTTGTTCTGCATGGCATCGCCGACCCGCAGGTACAACTTTCCCGCGTCCTGCGCGTCGACCTTGAAGGTGACGGTACAGATGAGGTCTTCATTGCCGCTTCTTATTTCAAAACCCCCAACCCGCAAAGTCCGCTGGCGGAATACGGCGATTACTCCATCGTCTTAATGAGAAAAGTGATTGGCGATTCGGTGTCAGTCATTCCCATTGCGGCAGACCTGTATCACAACCTCAAACCAGAGTTGTTATTCCCATACACCTATTCGCTCAATAGTTTCATCGACTTAAACCAGGACGGCAATTTGGAAGTTGTATTGGATGTTACCCGTTGGGAGGGTTCTGGCATGATGGTCTATGAAATAAAGAATGGGGGCGTGCTTCAAGTGATATCAGAGATCTGTGCAGAATAAACTCATGGAGTTCGTTTAATCAAATGCGTCTATAATTTGGGGAGGTTATGTCCACCATTGATGAAATAAAAGCCAAACTCGATATCGTTGACCTCGTTTCAGAAGCGGGAGTCAAACTGCGCAAAGCCGGTCGGAATATGACCGGCTTTTGCCCTTTCCACGATAACAATCACACCCCGGCGTTCGTTGTCTGGCCCGAGTCGGGCACATGGCGTTGTTTCGGTCAATGCAACGAAGGCGGCGACATCTTCAAGTTCGTCATGAAGCGCGAAGGCGTGGACTTCAAAGAAGCCCTGCAAAAACTCGCCCTTCGCGCCGGTGTGGAGTTGCAGCAGTATCAGCCTGACACCCCGCAGCAACGTGAAGCCTACGACCACTTGCGCAAATTATTGGAAGATGCGGTGGTGTATTACCGCAGTCATCTTTTCAATAACCAGACCATTCTGAACTACCTGCGCGAAAAGCGCGGCTTGACCGATACCACCATTGAGACTTTCGGCTTGGGATATGCGCCTGCCGGGTACGATAACGTCCTTTCGTATTTCACACAGCGCGGCTACCTGGAGCAGGATGTGGTGGATGCGGGTCTGCTCTCAACGCGGGATAATGGCGGTTATTATGACCGCTTCCGCAACCGCATCATGATTCCCATCCGCGACGAGCAGGGACGCATGGCCGGCTTTGGCGCGCGCATCGTAGACCCGAACGACAATCCCAAATTTTTGAACTCTCCCGAAACGCCCATCTTCACAAAGGGACATTTGCTCTACGGCTTGGACCGCGCCCGCAAGCCCATTCGCGCGGCAGACCAGGCAGTGATCGTGGAAGGCTATCTCGATGTGATCGCTCTGCATCAGGCGGGGTATGAGAACGTCGTTTCGCCGATGGGTACGGCACTGACCGAAGACCAATTGCGATTGCTCAAACGCTCCACCCGGCGTATCGTCCTCGCGCTCGACCCGGACGCGGCAGGGCAGAAAGCCATTCTGCGTGGTTTGGAAGCTGCCCGCTCTGCCATGGATAAGGAAGGGGAGTTGGCGTTCGATGCGCGTGGTTTGCTCCGCAACGAAGCCCGCTTGCAAGCGGACTTGCGCGTAGCCGCTCTTCCCGATGACCTTGATCCGGATGAGATTGTGGAGCGTAATAAAGAAGAATGGGCGCAGATCATAGCAAACGCCAAGCCCGTCATTGTGCATGTGATGGAGGCTGTTTCAGCGGGGCAGGATTTGACCGACCCCAAAGTGAAGAA
>JBAIYF010000359.1:0-3422 GCA_037916115.1 Anaerolineales bacterium | reverse complement strand
TGTTCCACCCGCTTTGTTCGGCTAACTCCGCTGAGATCTCCTTTGCAGATTTCCCGGCTTGGAGTTCACGTTTAATGGCTTCGGTCAATTCTGATTCTCCCCACTTCCTACTTTCTTCTTTCTTCTTTCCTTCAACAACCAGCGTAAATTCGCCGCGCGCTTCTTTCGCCGTGAAATATTTGATCGCTCCGCTTATATCTCCGCGCCAGAATTCTTCATACATCTTCGTCATCTCGCGGGCAACGCAAATGCGGCGATTGCCGAGGACGGCGAGTAGGTCTTCGAGTGAGTCAACTAAACGGTGCGGGGTTTCCAAAAAGATCAGTGTGTAGGGCAAGGTTGAAACTTGTCCTGCGAAATTATGGCGTTCGCTGGATTTGTGGGGGAGGTAGCCGAGATACAGGAACGAATCGGTGGGCAAACCGGAAACGGCAAGAGCGGTGATGGGGGCTGAGGGTCCGGGAACAGGTCGAACGTCGAAGCCTGAGGCGAGCGCGGCCTGAACCAACTCATAGCCGGGATCGTTAATGGCGGGTGTCCCTGCATCCGAGACAAGGGCTACATCCCCTTGCGAAAGTTTTTCGAGGATGTAATCCTGCTTGGTGAGTTTGTTGTGTTCCCAGTAACTGGTGAGCGGGGTTTCGATGCCGAAATGTTTGAGCAATGTGCCGGTATGACGGGTATCTTCGGCAGCGATGAGCGTCGCTTCGCGCAGGATGCGCACGGCGCGCGGACTCATATCTTCGAGGTTGCCGATCGGGGTGGCGACGAGGTAAAGGGTGCCCATGCAGAGATTGTAAAACAAAATCGGGCTTGCGCCCGATTTTGTTTATTGACATCCCTTAAGTTGAACTTCCTGTATCACACAACCCGCCTCTTCCTGTGG
This sequence comes from Anaerolineales bacterium, assembly GCA_037916115.1. GTDB lineage: Bacteria > Chloroflexota > Anaerolineae > Anaerolineales > Villigracilaceae > Villigracilis. The sequence goes on along the minus strand of JBAIYF010000359.1, from coordinate 2,536 downwards.
GACAGCGACACAGCATGCATTTTCGGCATTGTAAGTCGAATCGGATGCACACTGGGAAGTTTGTTCGCTGGTCAATTCGGGGCGCTGGCACACTTGAACCTCGATCAATGCAAAGGAGGGACCCGTACAAGTGATGACATCCTTACCGGAACTTGTTGCCACAATATCACATTTACTATCCGCTGTCAGCACTTTATATTCAGACCCTTCCGGAATGGTCAGGTTTGCGTAGGGTGTCTTCTTGGTGCAGATGCTGTTAGTCTCTTTGACTTCCGGAGTTGGGAAGGCGACACTGGCAGAACAAGATGGGGCGAACGACGACCCGGATGTTGCTGGCTGCAAAGTGGGTTCCGTAACATCTTCAGTTTGAGGCGCGGCAGATGTCGGCTCATCAGATGCGAAGAGCTGATTCCCCAAAAGAAGGAACCCGATCACCGCCACAATCAACACAACCCCGGTCACAGCCAATCCGGTGGTCTGTTTCTTTGAGAGGTGGAGGGTATTGGTTTTTGCTTTAGGCAAGACGCCCGTATTGCCGCTATAGGTCAAGTTGCCTGCATTCCCAAAGGCAGCAATATTAAGATCCTTCGCCAGCTCAATGGTATTTTCATAACGCTGAGTTCTGTCTTTTGCCATGGCTTTTTTGATGATCGCATCAATTTCAGGCTGAAGGGTGGGCAGAATCTTCAATATCTCAGGCACAGGCTCGGTGATGTGCTTGACCACCACGCCCATGGGCGTATCTGCGCTGTAGGGCTGGTGACCACTCAACATCTGGTAAACGATGACGCCCAAGCCATACACATCGCTGCGATGATCAATATCGATGCCTTGCGCCTGTTCAGGACTCATATAGGCGGGGGTACCGATCACACCGGAACCAGTCAGGTTGCTGGAAGATTCGGAGAGTTTGGCAACGCCAAAATCGGAAATGAACGGGTCGCCGTTCTCATCGAAGAGAATGTTATCGGGTTTGAGGTCGCGGTGAATAATGCCTTTGCGGTGGGCATGTGCCAATCCCTGTGCGATCTTTTCCACGATACGGGCTGTATCCTGCAAAGGAATACTTCCCTTCTCGATCAAATCAGCAAGAGAGCCGCCATTCATAAAGCGCATGACGAAGAATGGCTGCCCTTCGTCATCACCCACATCATAGACCGGCACGATCGATGGGTGCTCAAGCGAAGCGATCATTTTGATCTCACGCTCAAACCTCGACCGGAACTGTGGGTCATGCAGCATTTCGCGCGGAAGCACCTTAAGAGCAACTTCGCGATCGAATCTTGGGTCAAAGGCGCGGTAGACAGTTGCCATACCGCCTCGCCCTAATTCTGATTTAATCTCATAACGACCAATTTTTTCAGGGAGTGGCATTTAGCAAGTATAAACCCACAAAAAAAATGATGCAAGCAAAACCAACCAAAATGAGTGTAGTTTAATATCCCCAAATGGTGCGTCCCTAAAAAATACAGCCGCTTTTCAGCGGCTGTATTTCTGTATGCTATTCTCCAGCGAGTTCGTACTCGCCGGGGTCTTCTTCGACAGCCATCACAGGCTCATCGGAGGAGCGTTTGTCGAGGAATTGCAGAGTTTGGGCAATGACCTTCGTAAAGTACTTCGTCTCGCCGCTTTCGCGGTCGTCGTACTTATCGGTTCTCAAGCGTCCTTCCACAAAGATCAGGCTGCCCTTCTTGAGATATTCCTGGCAAACCTCACCAAGCCGGCCCCATGCTTCAATGTTAACCCACTCGGTGGTTTCTTTCACCTCGCCATTTTTATCTTTCCAGCGGTTGCTGACGGCAAGGCTGAAGTGACAAACCTTTTTGCCGGTGGGGGTGTACTTGCTTTCCGGGTCTCTGCCCAGACGACCGATCAACTGAACGCGGTTTAGTGTCGGCATGGCTGCTCCCCTTTCATTACTTGGCTTTTAGATGCAAATTTAAGTGTCATAACGGGTCTCCTTTAATCTAAAAGAACGGTTGAATTGTGACGTGCTGTCGAACAGGGTTATACTTTTGGTTACCCTGCGCTTTCCGATGGGGTTTCTTCGGCGGCGGGTGCGGCAGGCTGGACCTTCTTTAGAACGAGCATGCCTGTCTTCATTTCTACAACGTTGTAGCCCGCAGGCACAGCATCGAGAGCGCCTTCCTTGATCTCCTTCGAGAAGAAGAACATCTTGCCGTTGGAGTGCAGGTAGTAGGTAGTGCCTTTTGAATTTGTATGAGCGTACGCCATTTTTTTCTCCTTGTTCTAAGTTAGTGATTCCAGTGTAGAACAAAGTTTCTACACTGTCAAGTAGGAAATAAGTCTTATTGTCTATACAAATCGGAGTAAATATGCAAACTATCTCCCCTCTCTCTGACCTTAGAAGCGCCCGCCTCTCTCTCAAAGGGACGGTTGGTCTGGTTCCCACGATGGGTTATCTCCACGAGGGGCATTTATCGCTTGTGCGCCGCGCCAAAGAGGAATGTGACCATGTCATTGTGACCATCTTCGTCAACCCTACGCAGTTTGGCGCGAACGAAGACCTCTCCAA
>JBAIYF010000358.1:0-2754 GCA_037916115.1 Anaerolineales bacterium | reverse complement strand
CAAGGAAATCCTTGCATGGGCAGATGGACGCGCTCAAGCTGTGATCGGTACGCCTTACGCGCGTTCGGCTTGGTTCGTCAATGTGTTCTCGGGGCAAGAGTCTCACAAAAAAGATTTGGAGGCGATGGGTTTCGCCTGTCAATCTGATGTGGGCAAGGATTCGTGGTCAAAGGTATTCATGCGGCTTGCGCCTGAGCATAAGTTGCATGAGCCGCCTGCCGGGTTTACTGTCCGCCCGCTGGGAGGGGACGTAGAAAAGTATGTGGCGTTGCATCAGTCTGTGTTTGAGAGCAAGAACATGACGATTGAATGGCGCAGGCGCACGCTGCAAAGTCCGCTGTACAGACCGGAGCTGGATCTCGTGGTCGAGTCACCGACGGGGGAGTTGGCGGCGTTTTGCATCTGCTGGTTCAACGAGAAACTGGCGTCGGGGCAGGTCGAGCCGTTGGGCGTGCATGCGGATTACCGTCAACTTGGGCTGGGGAAGGTGGCGCTGTCGCATGGCGTGAGTCGACTCCGCTCGCTGGGGGCGAAAGATATTTTTGTCGAAACCGATAATTATCGCAATGAGGCGTTCAATCTCTATCAATCCTTTGGGTTTGAAGTCATTCAGGATGTGCTTGTGTATCGAAAAGATTATGTGAAGTAAAGCTAAAAAATGTTTATGCACAACATGTCTGTTGGGAACTACTTAAGATGATGGAAAGCCCGGTCCCAGTTTGTGGGGCGGGGCTTTTTATAGGGAGGATATAATGAAATTCAGACGTCATCACAAAATGAGAGAGCTTAAGAGCCATGAAAAAAGAAATTTCTGCCATCCACCCGGAATTGCAAAAGGTCGCCCAGACGGTTCCCAAAGTCACATACAGCAAATGGAATATCTGGTTGTTCAATATTTTGCTGGGAATGACGCCTGCGCCCCGCCCGCCTGAAACCATTCTCGTGAAAAATATGTTCATTCAAAGCGGCAGTTCACGTGTCCGCGTACGGGTGTATCACCCCAAGTCTGTGGATGCGCCGACGCCTGCCCTGCTTTGGATGCATGGCGGCGGATATGTGATGGGCAAACCTGAACAGGACGATTTCGTTTGTCTTCAGTATGTTCAAGAATTGGGAATTACGGTCGTATCGGTGGATTACCGCCATGCTCCCAAACAGCCCTTCCCGGCAGGGTTGGAAGACTGCTACACAGCCTTGAAGTGGATGGCATTTGAGTCTGGTGATCTTCGTATCGATAAAGACCGCATTGCCATTGGAGGTGGGAGTGCCGGGGGCGGGTTGGCTGCCGCGCTTGCTCAGCTTGCACATGACCGGCAGGAGGTAAAGCCTGCCTTCCAACTGCTGATCTACCCCATGCTAGATGATCGGACGGTCCTCCGCACAGACTTGGATGACAGCAATAATGTCGCCTGGGATAAGAAGAGCAACCGCTTTGGGTGGGAATCCTACCTGGGCGGGGAATGTGGCGCGGCGAATGCGCCGGACCATGCCGTCCCAGCCCGGCGCGCAGACCTCTCCAACCTTCCGCCTGCCTGGCTCGGTGTGGGTATGCTGGATCTGTTTTACGAAGAAGGCATGGCGTACGCAAAAAGATTACATGAGGCTGGCGTTCCATGCGAAGTAACTGCGGTGCCCGGCGCATTTCACGGGTTTGACGTTTTTGATCCCTCTATTCCGCTTGTGCTTGAATTTCGCAGATCGCAAATGGATGCCATGAAGAAATACCTATTCGCGTGAATCACGTCTAAAGTAAAACAGCCCCGGATTTCCGGGGCTGTTTTTTGTTACATACTGAATTTATGGAGTGGGAGTTTCGTTTGCTGCTTCAAGTGTGGAGACTTGTTCTGCCTGGGCGGTTTTACCAGCAACGGCAGCTTCGGTGGCAGCTGTGATGAAGTTCGGGGTGTTCGGGACGCGTGACTGCCAGATATCGAAGGTTTCAACAGTGTATTCTTCTTCGCGGGCAGTATTAAGCCACTTCTGGAAGGCAACATCCTTGGCAAGTTGGAAATCACTCTCAGAGATCGGGCGTTCCAGTTTTGCCATCAGTTGGATGATGTGATACCCAAACTGCGACTGAACCGGTGTAAGTGTGAAGTCTCCGGGGTTTTCGAGCGCGAAGGCGGCATCTTCGAATTCAGGCACCATCTGGTTCTTGCCGAACCAGCCCAGGTCACCGCCATTGACGGCGGAACCGGTATCGGTTGAAAGTTCGCGAGCGAGTGCGGCAAAGTCTTCACCGGCTTGCAGGCGGGCAATGATGTCGAGCGCGGTCTGTTCGTCTGCCACAAGGATGTGGCGCGCACGGACCTGTGTCTCAAAGGGCTTCACATCCGCGGTGATTTCTGCCTTCAGTTTTTCGGTGAGCAGTTTTATTTCAAAGAACTTGAGGTAATAATCCTCGCTCAGACCAAACTTGGAGAGATTTTCCACAGCATTGGTGATGACATCATCATACGCTTCACGAGTGAAGGCTGTGGCGGTGGGCACCGGTGTGGATGTGGGACCCGCAGTGGCGGTCGGTTCGAGAGTGGCCGTTGCGGTAGCGGGTTCGAGGGTGGCGGTGGGTTCAGCGGTGGCGCCTTCCACTGTCGGCTGGGGAGCGGTCGTGGCGGTGGATTCAGCCGTCGCGGTGGCTTGAAGCGTGGCGGTCGCCTCGGGGGTTTGGGTGATGAACTGGAATAATTCCTCCGGCTCAGTCGGAAGGGTGAACGGGGTGATCGTTACAGTGGGTGTGGGCGTGCCGTTGGGGAA
>JBAIYF010000357.1:0-2393 GCA_037916115.1 Anaerolineales bacterium | reverse complement strand
ACTTCCTCGAGGGTGTGCTCTCTGCCGTCTTTGAGTCCGAAGCGCAGTTCGAGCACATCCCGTTCCCGGTCTGATAGAGATTCTAAAGCGTGGGTGATCTGTTCACGCAGCATGTCGCGGGCGGCGGCATCCATCGGCGAGAGGGCGTCTTCATCTTCGATGAAATCGCCCAAGGCGCTGGAATCGTCATCCCCCACCGGACCTTCGAGTGAGATGGTCTCTTCGGCGGAACGCAGGGCACGGGTCACTTTTTGCGAGGCGAGGTCCAGTTTGCTTTGCAGTTCGGGGCTGACAGTTTTATTCTCGGCATGCGCCCGTAAAATGGACTGTACATCCACCGCAGAGAGATAGCCGACTTCGAGTGCAATATCTTCATTGGTGGGTTCGCGTCCCAGTACTTGCGTAAGATGACGCTGCGCCCGCAAGATGCGCGAAATGGATTCGAACAAATGCACCGGAATTCGGATCGTCCGCGCCTGCTCGGCAATGGAACGGTTAATGGACTGACGGATCCACCAGGTGGCATAGGTGCTGAACTTGAATCCGCGCCGGGGGTCGAACTTGCCGATGGCACGCAAAAGACCCATGTTGCCTTCCTGGATCAAGTCCAACAATGGAATGCCGCGCCCAAGATAACGCTTGGCAACGCTCACCACCAAACGCAAATTCGCGCGGACAAGCGCCTGCTGCCCTTCCATAGCGCGAACATGAATGGCTTCGATCTCACTGTGCAATTCTTCCTGCGAAGGCAGGTTGCGAAACAACGTCCGCTGGGCGGGGAAACTATGCTGTGAATGCAAATGCGGCATCATCCACTGAGCATATGAGAATGGCAGCATATACAGGCAAAGAAAAACGCTGTAGGCGTGGCGTGCAAGGTTATCCCACAAATGATTGCCGCCCCACTGACCATTGTCGAGGTAGGCGCGCAGATAGGATGGAGAACCAAACTCCCAGCCCGCATGAAGCGACTGTGCTTCTGCCAACAACAGGCTCATATCGGGCAGGTCATGTTCAAGCCGTTCGGCATCTTCAATGAGACGGTCCCACGAAGTTAATGCTTCTGAAAGAATCGAATGATACGTGGAGGTTTCCCGCGCGATCCCCTTACGGTGTTTGAGTTTATTCAACGAGGCGATCATACGGTCGCCTTCGATCAATGTGGCAAGGCGGAACTCGCTGTCTGCGCCGAGCAGTTTCACTTGCCCGATCTCACGCAGGTACAGGCGCACCGGGTCTTCGCCCGGCTCGGCAGCCAGATGATGCGCGGTCAGCTCGGCCGCCTCGTCGAGTTCATCCTCCTGCTGGGCGATCATGGATTCATCCGGCTCACCAAAATCGTCGCCGATGAATTCCGATGAAGAAACTTCCCCCACCGATAATGACTCCACCACCCCATTCACTGAAAATCCCTTGCGCGGTTTGCGGTTCTTTCCGTCCGGCTTTTGGGGGCTGCTTACTCTTGCCGCAGTTTGTTTATTGGTCTTGGATGCGGTTTTCTTCCCGGTCTTTCCTGCTGACGTTTTTTTCCCTTTTGTCGGTGCCATTGCCGCTCCTTTCAACAGAAATTTACACCTGTCGCTTCGACAATTTCAACTTTGCTTGATCCAACCCATTCAGCAGGCGGGTAAACCGAATGGTCTGTTCCTGATACAACTTCAGGTTCGCGCCGCCGCTTTGCTGCTCATCTTCCTGCATGAAACGCAGCTGATTCACATTTGTCATGGCATGTGTGCGGCGCAGGTCCAGCAGACGCCCGATCAAATCTTCCAACAAACGGTCATCCAGCGTATCGAGGTTTTCCGTCTGCGCCATCAAATCATTCGTCAGTGAGTTCAGGGCTTCGGGCATTTGAGAGAACACAAACTGCCCATGATCGGTTTCATCCTGACCCATTGCCTGCCGCAACACATCGAACAACAACTGATGGTCAGTATACTCGAAATCCTCCACCGCCAATTGGCTCAATCCGAACTGCTCCAACTTGCGGTCGAGGCGATATAACAATTCGGGGCGGCGCAGCAAAATACCAAGACAATACGCCTCGATCTTTTTTCGAGGATTGACCGCAGCCGCAACGGGTTCCGCTCTGCGAGTGGGTTCGGTCACACGCGGCTTGCGCCTCAAAACCGGACCCTTCGGCTGAGCAGCCATCAAGGAGCGTTCATCCACCCGTAACAATCTCGCCAACGCCTGACGGTACGTATCGCGTTCGACCGGCGTGCCAAGATCATCGATCAGCGGAAGCACTTGCTCAGCAATGCGGTTCTTCACTTTGGGGTCGGTCAAATCCTGCCCCGCTGAAACAGCCTCCATCACATGCACAATGACGGGCTTGGCGTTTGCTATGATCTGCGCCCATTCTTCTTTATTACGCTCCACAATCTCATCCG
>JBAIYF010000356.1:0-2087 GCA_037916115.1 Anaerolineales bacterium | reverse complement strand
ATTTTTACCTACAGCAAAGCAGCCTGCCTTTCAAATTTGAATATATATAAACACATTTATTAATGTAGAATTAGAAAATTTAATATCCCACCTGCCAAGGAAGGCTGCCATGACTGATGTATTTATCTCGTACTCCCGGCGCGACAAGGTTTTCACCCAAAAACTGGTAGATGCACTAACGGCAGCCAACCGCGAAGTCTGGGCGGATTGGAACTCCATCCCCGCCGCCTCAGACTGGGACGCCGAGATCAAGGAAGGCATCGAAAAGACCAATACGGTTCTCTTCGTGCTCAGCCCTGAGTGGATCAAATCCAACGAGTGCCGCAAGGAGATGGTTCATGCCCTCCAACACGGCAAACGCCTCGTCCCCATCCTGCGCATCATGCCGGACCCGGGGCAGGAAGTGCCGCCGGAACTGGCGAAGATCAACTGGGTCTACATGCGCGAAACGGACGATTTCGACAAGGCGTTCGAAACCCTGCAAAGCGCGATGGACACCGACCTGGATTGGATCAAGGTCCACACCCGTATTCAAGTCCGCGCCATTGAGTGGGACAAAAAGAAGCGCGATAACTCTTTTACCCTGCGCGGCAAAGACCTCACCGACGGCGAACAGTTCATTTCCGGCGCGGCAGGTAAAAGCCCCGAACCCACACACCTACAAGGTGAATACGTGCTCGCCAGCCGCAAGGATGCCACCCGCAGACAGAGAATTACTCTGGCAGGCGTCACCATCGCCCTCGTGATCTCAGTCGCGCTGGGTATTGTGGCGTACTTCCAGAGGCAACAAGCTGTGTTAAATTCAAAGATCGCACTTGCTAGAGAGTTAACCGCATCCGCACGCACAAGTCTCGAAACTGACCCCGAACAGAGTATTCTATTGGCATTACAAGCCGCTCAAATTACCACCGATGCGGGACAGGGAATACTATCTTCCACTGAAGATATCTTAAGAGAATCCATCCAAACCTCCCGATTACGATATAAAGTGACAATTCCGGGCGACGAAGTTCTTTCGGTGGCTTTCAGCCCCAATGGAGAATATCTTGCGGCTGGCACATCAAATGGGCAGATCATTGTTTGGAAGGTCTATAACATACCCAATCATGTAGAGACTTCCAACAACTTCCCCGAAACTGTATGGTTTGAGCCGTATCATACATTCTCCAGCGGCGGAAATTCAGTAGAAAGCGTTGTATTCAGCCCGGACTCTACCCGACTTGCAACATCCTCGGATGACACCGGAATGCCAGCCGTGTGGGATGTTGGTTCAAAAGCCAAGTTATTCAATTTATCTGGAGATATTGGGTGGATTTGGAATGTTGTATACAGCCCCGATGGGCAAACCCTGGCAACCTCGGGAGAAGACGGTATTGTCCGTTTATGGAATATTAATGGTGCAAACACATTAAACATTGATGCTCATGGTCATTATCAAGTAATTGGTCTTGCATTTAGCCCGGATGGTAAAAAAATTGTCAGTGTTGGCAGAACAGCTCAAGTGGTATTTTCCGATGCTGGCACAGGTCTAACTTTAGAAACATTTTCCGAACCCACTGAGTCTGGATTAATATATTTGGCATACAATCCTAAAGGGAATCAGGTTGCCTTTGGAAATTCCAGCTACAATGTCAAAATCCTGGACTTAAACACAAACGAAATATTAAACACCAAATATCATAAGGATCGCGCTAATCAATTAGCCTTTAGTCCTGATGGATCCATGCTTGCCAGCGCCGGTTTGGATGCGACAACCTACGTAATTGATCCCAATACAGGCGATATTATCTTCAGCCTTGTAGGCGACTCGAATGATGTGTATGACGTTGACTTCAGCCCGGATGGACAATATATTGTCACTGGAAACGCAGACGGAGAAATCAAAGTTTGGGACGCCTCCATCATCCCTCCCTCAGAGGCAGGCAGCGTCACAACACAAGCCCAACCCGGAACTGGTCTCGCCTTTTCAGCCGACGGCACAAAGATGATCACATCGGCAGATGAGCCAGCTGGACATCTATATGATTTTACTTCCGCAAAACTCACAACAATGTACAGCGAACCCATTTGGATCAACGACATTGCAC
>JBAIYF010000355.1:0-5588 GCA_037916115.1 Anaerolineales bacterium | reverse complement strand
CTGCCTAATGCCTTTAGCATGACCTTCACCGCCTTTCAAGCAGGCGCCGTGCTCGGGCCCGCCCTGAGCGGTATTACCATTGCTGCCTTCGGGCAGGAGGCAGTTTATTATTTCAACGCCATCTCGTTCGTTGCCGTACTGGTCGCCTTGTTCATGATCGGAGATGTGCCCCAGTCCATTGCGGAAAAGTCAGCGGGTATCAGCCTCGAATCCATTCGAGACGGGATTCGTTTCATCCTTTCCAAGCCGATCATTTTTTCCACCATGATGATCGATTTCGTGGCAACCTTCTTTGCTTCAGCAAGCACACTAATGCCCATCATCGCGACAGAGGTTTTGAAAGTAGGTGTGGTGGAGTATGGCTATCTCTCTGCGGCTTCGGCAGTGGGTGCTGTCGCGGTAGCCCTGGTTTTCTCACAGATCAAAGAGTTGCGTAATCAAGGGAAGATATTTTTGGGGGCGGTCGTTGTCTTCGGTATCGCAACGATTATATTTGGCATGACCACATCACTTGTCGTGGCATGGCTTGCCATTGCCGTCACAGGCGGTGCGGATGGCGCAAGCACCATCGTTCGTAACACAATCCGCCAGCTGCAAACACCCGATCATGTACGCGGACGCATGACCAGCATCAACCAGATATTTTTCATGGGCGGTCCGCAATTAGGTGAAGTTGAAGCCGGGGCGGTGGCGCAATTCTTTGGCGCACCTTTTGCAGTAGTGACGGGCGGCATCGGCTGCATTGTGGGCACTATTTTGGTCGCATGGAAATGGCCCCAGCTCTGGACGTATTACGGCGACGAACCCATCGAAGCTGGCGAGCCTCTGCCAACACCATCTACAGGCGCTTCGATGATCGCGAACAGGGTCCGCAAACAGTGAAAAAATAACACGCTGCCGCAAAAACAGCGTGTTATTTTTTCACCAAAAAATCCATCTGATGCGCAATATAAACCAATTCGCCCCGCTCGATCTGCACACGTCTTGTTTCTAGCCAGTTTTCAAATTGCATCTTTTCCAATTCTGCATGCCCCGTCAATGACTCTTCGAAAAAATGCAGAATAAAATTCAGAAAATACGCTTCATCTTGCAGGTACTTTCCATTTGAACCAAACACAACCCAATCGGATGACCCTGCCGCTAAAATCTCAGCCCCGCTACTCTGCAAATGCACAAACAGATGCCGCCCGCTTTGGCTATCGCCGCCGCTTGCGCGTTCATCCATCGACCGGTGATATAGCATTTCTAACTTTGCGTCCAACTCCGCATCAACGATCGGCTCCAGAGTGGTTACACCGTCAAAGTTCAACGTCAGCCACGCAAGAGATTTTGTCAGCGTGAGAAGCTTGCTCAAACTCTCGGGCATTGGCAGCAGATCTAAAAAGGCATGGGCGATGAGAAGGTCGGCAGGCGTCTTGTTCTTTTGGATGAAATCGAAAACGTCTGCACGCTCAAAGTGGATTCGGATATCCCGAACCTTATCAAACACTCGAATTTGATCCCGCCCGCTTCTTTCCACGCTCAAGCCTGATTCTTCCGCCCAGGCAGGGAGCCACTCTGCGGCATATTGGATGTTCTCCATCATCTCATCCACAAGGATGTACTCTGCATTTTTCAGTACATCCCATTGGATGAGTCGCTTCACCATTGTGCCGATCCCTCCGCCAACTTCGATGATGCGCAGCGGGGCATCGGGCAGGGACGACTTCATGGCATGGAAAACATCCTTGTTCAGAGCGCGGTCGTCCACGCTTTGCTTTGAGAGCAGATAACGCGGAAAGAAAAATTTATCATTCATAAATGGCTGAACTCCCATCATCCTTGCGCGGAGACTTGATCAATTCCTGCATGCGCTCGATGACAACTTTGTGAATCTCACCTGCATCTGTTGAGCCGACCTCTTCCACTGTGATCGGCTTTGCAAAACAGACATGCGGTGTAGTAGGGCGCACATCTCTCGAAACCATTGCAAGTAGCTGAAAGGCGGCGGCGAGTTTCTCGCGTTCATACCGCTCGCGCTTGAGACGCGTTAAAAAGTGGCGGGCAGAGGCGTCCCAGATGACTCCGCTCACGAGGGTTGGAACAATCACTGCGTCTCGTGCGAAGCGCAGAAAAACGCCTGCCGAGTCGGTCCACTCGTTGAGCGAATCCAGCGCGCCGTCGTAAACATCTGGGTCCGGTTCGATTTTTCCGGCAGGGAAGGTGAGCGCGGAACCTCCGTTCTTGAGATGGGCAGAAACCTGCCTTACAGCGTTCACACGTTTGGCGGGCTCATCATCGATGAAGAAAAGTTGACGGGTGGTGTTTTCAAGCGTTTCAAGGAATGGACGTTGAATGGCAATGATCTTGAGGTCGGGGCGGTTGATGGCGGCGAAGAGCGCCAGTGTATCTGCCATGCCGGGGTGATTGCTGAGAAAGAGTATGGGTTGACCGGCGGGGATGTGTTCGCGCCCATGCACCCGCACATCACGGACGTAAGTGGTGCGCATGATTCTGCATGCGGCTTCGGCGAGGTTGCTCTCGCCAACAGCGTCGTCAAAGCCGAGAATTTGACGGGCAAATTTTTGCGCCGGTTTTGCGAATATCCTTCTTAGGGCAATTGCCAGCGGCGGGATGTTCTGCCAGCCGAACGAATTGACCAGATCATCCAGATTAATGCTGGTGAGAGTTTCAAGTTTTGAGGTCATTCAGGCTCAATACTGAAATGCAGGGGGTATCCTGCTGTATCTGCGGCTTGATGGGCACGGTTGATTCGTTTTTCCGCTTCCGGTTTTGGGAGGGTTTGTACATATGCCGAGCCTTTGATATGTGCCTCAAGCATGATTTCGGCTGCGCGGTCGTTGCCAAGAAAGAATATTTGTTTGAGTACTTCAACTACAAAATCCATCGGTGTCACATCGTCGTTGTGGATGATGACGCTGTACATCGGTGAGAGTTCGGTGTCGGTCTCTTCGATGATCTGAATTTCGGGGAACGCTTGTGATATGCCTGCCACGTTCTATTTTCCACTTTTATCTAGTGCTTCGAGTTCAGCCGGTGTCAATTCGATTTGCGCCGCTTCAAAGTTCTCACGGATGTGCTGCGGGTTGAACGACATTGGAATGGTAATAACACGTGGCTGGGCAATGACCCATGCTAATGCGATCTGGAAGGGGGTGGATCTGTGGGCGTGGGCAATATTTTCCAGTGTTTTGTTTGAAGCGAGTTGACCTTGATTCAGCGGCTCGTAGGCGGTGATGGTGATGTCGTTCTTTTGACAATATTCCAACACGCCGTTCTTCACGTACGAACGGTCTGTCAGGCTGAACGGCACTTGATTGGTGATGATAGGTGTTTCTGAAAGTGACTGGGATCTTTTTAACAGGTCTACATCGAAATTGCTCACACCCAAGTGTTTGATCTTGCCATCGCGCACCAGTTCGTTCAGGGCGCGGAATGTGTCTTCGTATTTCGCGCCCGAGTTTGGCCAGTGGATGAGATACAGATCGATGTACTCCATTTGCAGTCTCCGCAGTGAGTGGTTGCAGGCTTTCAGTACATCGTCATAGCGTAGGTGACTGGGTGTGACCTTGGTGGTGATGAATACATCTTCTCGCTTTTTGCCCGATTCGCGCACCGCCTGCCCGACCAATTCCTCGCTGTGTCCGTTGGCGTACATTTCGGCAGTGTCGAAGTGGGTATAACCGATCTCCAGTGCATAACGCAGGGCGGCAAGTGATTTCTCGTCAACTGAATGATCTGGCGTGGATTTACCGCCGATCTTCCATGTGCCAAAACCGATCTTCGGCAGGGATACTGTGGGGAGTTTTTCGTGTTTCATGTCCCCGATTTTACCCGCAACCCTTCCACGCTTGTCTCTAATTTTTTGAGTCCAGGTATTCTTTGATAAGTTGAATCGTCTCTTCGGGGTGGCTGAGGTGCGGACAATGCCCTTCGGCTTTCATTTGTTTGAAAGTGTTGTTGGGAATGTTATCGCGTAGAAAGTGACCGACCTCCGTCGGGGCGATGGCGTCATTTGTGCATTGCAAAATCAAAGTGGGTGCAGTTATTTTGCGAACATCCTTGCAATTGTCCGAATAAAAGGTGGCTTGTGCAAAGTTACGGGCAATGAGCGGGTCGGTGGAACAAAAACTGGTTTCCAACTCGTTTATAAGTTCAGGTTTGTCTGCGTTTTTCATGACGACCGGCGCCAGGTATTTTGCCCATTCCTTATAGTTTTGTTCCATGAGGGAGATCATCCCGTCTATATCTGCGACTTCGAACCCCCCATAATATTTTGGCGGGTCATTAATATAACGCGGGGAGGGACCTATCATGATCAGGTTTGTGATTTGTTCCGGTTGACGGAGATGTGCCAGTACTCCGATCATGGAACTTACAGAGTGCCCGACAAAGATCGCATCTCTTAACCCGAGAGCCGTGCAGATCTCAGTCACATCTTTTGAATAACCACTCAGGGTGGAGTAGCGCGCCATATCATACGAAGCAGAGTCTGATCTTCCTGAACCAACGTAATCGAATACTATGATCTTATAGTCATCTTCAAAGGCAGGTGTAACAAAGCGCCACATATTTTGGTCGCATCCAAACCCATGAGCAAAGATAAGTGGACGGGTTCCCCGCCCTTTTACCTTGATGTTGTTTCGTTTTTTGATATCGGATAATATTTGTGTCATAGGAACGATTTATACAGCATTCTTTGGAGAGGTGGGATTTACAAAATTGTTAGACTTCGTTTATATAATAATGATCGACGACACGGATCGGTTGATTAGTTAGTCTTTTCTTGGTTTTTTCCTGCTTAAACGATAAAGCCCGCCTCCCAAGCGAGGGAGGACGGGCTTCGCTGTGAATCCCCACTGTCCATTTTTATGCAGGGACCTTATCCCACTCTTTTTGTGCATGTTCAAAACCGCGTTTCAATGCTTCAAAATTCTTTGGCAGAAGGTGCTTGTGTCGTACAGGCAGGTGACCTTCAAGCGCCTTTTCTACGTCGCCCAGTTTGATTTCGGAAAGGGCGGTGATCAGCGCACCGATCGCTACCATGTTGGTCAATTTGCGGTCGCCGATCTCTTCCGCAATTTCATTGCATGGAACCATGATGACATGAATGTCGTCGCGTTTTGCCTGGCGGTCTACCATGGACTGATTGACGATAAGAGTGCCGCCTTTTGCGAGACTCTCTTCGTACTTGTCGAAAGAAGGCAGATTGAGAGCCACTGCCAACGGTGGATTTTTGACCAGCGGTGAGCCGATCTCATGGTCGGCGATGACCACGGTGCAGTTTGCCGTGCCGCCGCGCATTTCTGGACCGTATGAGGGAATCCACGTTACCTCCAAGCCATTGTCCATGGCGGCATAGGCAAGCACCTGACCAGCGAACAAAACGCCTTGTCCGCCAAACCCTGCGATGATGATTTCTTTTTGCATGTGTTCACTCCGTTCACAGGAAATCGGGAATTGGTCCTCGGGAGTCGGGGCATCCTTTCCCAATTCCCAATTACCGATTCCCAATTAGATCTTTATCTGTTTGATCGCATCACTGATCTTGTAATCACCCAGCGGGTAGGCAGGGATCATGTGCTCTT
>JBAIYF010000354.1:0-3742 GCA_037916115.1 Anaerolineales bacterium | reverse complement strand
AGACTGCGAAAGTTGGTGAGGGAGAGGCGGCGGAGGTACATGTTGAAAGTTGAAGGTTTCAGGTTGAAAGTTCGAACCTGCAACCTTCAACCTGAAACCTTCAACCTGAAACCTAATCGAGTGGTGTTTCTTCGTCTTCGCCCGGTTTCCAAATGCGCGTAGCCTTGTCGGTGAAGAGCACGCCGTTGAGGTGGTCGATCTCGTGCTGGAAGATGCGCGCCATCCAACCGTCCACTTTGAGCTTCACGGGTTGACCATGACGGTTCAGAGCTTTCACCTGAATCGCTTCATATCTTTCCACTTCGCCGACCAAACCGGGGATGGAGAGACAGCCTTCAATGCCCATCACCTTTTCTTCGGAGACCTTCACGATCTCGGGGTTGATCAGCACGTAGGTTTTCTTTTTGAGTTCCTTGCCTTCGTTCTCTTCGTCATCCTCACCTTCGGCATATTCCACCACTGCCAGCTGCATGGGCAGGTTGATCTGCGGCGCAGCAAGCCCCACGCCCGGCGCGTCGCGCATGGTTTCGAGCATGTCGTCGATGAGGGTTTGCAGGTCTTTGTTGAATTCGGTAACAGGTTTCGCCTTCTTCCGCAAAATGGGTTCAGGCAGGTGAATGATTTGTCGTAGTGCCATTCTATATCTTCCTTCGTTTGATTCTGTCCAATGGGCGGCAATGATACTTGGATTGTGCTTTCCCCGCTACCCTGAATTAGAAACTACCAGAGTAATCGCCGCCCTCTCCTTCAAAGCCCTGTTCCCCTGTGTAATCGTCGCCGAATCCTTCTTCGCCTCCCAACGGCAGGTCTTCGAGATCCTTTGACTCTTTTGCCGCGGCAGCAAAGGGATCGCTCTTATCACCTTCTTTTTTAGCTTCAGCCGGGGCGTTGATCGGCTTGTTGAACTCGCCAATGTTCTGATGGTAGGCAGCGATCCAGGTCGCAAAGCGTTCGCGGTCTTCCTTGCCTGCGTCTTCGTTCTTCTTGGCAATGCGGGCAGAGCGCCTGCGGTTGATATCCGCCTGGACGGCAGCCGGGTCAACCACATCCTCGAACGCCATCTGCGTACCGCCGACTGTGATGTGTACTGTGCCATAGTTGAACAGGTAGGCGATAAACCCTGTGCGCTTGTAGGAGGTGCTCAAAATACTCTCGATCTGGGCGGAGCGTTTTTCCTCTGTGCCAAAGGGTTTGCGGTCGATGTCGAAGATCTCATCATTGGTGATCATGAAGGTGTCGTTCTGCCAATCGGTAAATTCATACCACAGCCAGAACCCGATCGGCAGCATCAATAAAAGCGACACGATTACCAGCGTGTCGGGGCTGTAACCACCCGATGCGTTCTGACGGATGAAATTCAGTTCGGGCGAGACGGCAAGCGCATAAATACGCCAAAAGAATATGACAAACATCAGAAACGTCAACGCGAGCGGACGCCAAGCCTGCTTGATCAGAACGAACCAATGCTTGTGGTAAATGACCTTGCCCCCGTCTTCGACCCGCAGTTGAAAGAGCCGGCTCAGTGCCAGAAGCCAGAGTGGGGTTGTAAGAATCTTCTCTTCGTCCACTGCGACTACAGGGGCAAGCTCCACCTGCCGCTTTTGGATCGGAAGCCCCAGTTTTTGTTTGATGGTGTCTTTCATTACATCCATCTGACTGCGGGTGGTGATGGCTTTGGTGCGCTCCCAATATTCGCGGATCATGTCCGCCGCCTGGGTGGCATGTTCCACATTATCAAACTCAACTTTGCCCACGAAGGTCCGCACGATCACATTGCCGAACCCGAGCAGCTTTCCAAAATAATCTGTTTCCACTCCCACCGAGAGGATCGTTCCAAGAGGCGCTTCTTCACGGCTGTCATGCAGAAAGATGATCTTCTCCAGCCAGACCACACGCTGGTTAGTGACAATGAAGTAATCGTTGCTCCAGTCAATGGCGTTCCAAATGCCCCAACTCAATACGATCACGAACCCTACAATGCTTAAGGCGAATGGGGTAGTAGCAGCGGTCAACATGCCGAGAATGAGCAGCCCAAGCGGAACGAAGAGCGCCAATGCAGGCTTTACCAGCGCAACGAACAGACGGAATTTATGGCGGCGCGCAATGAAGTAAATGACCTCGTTCTTACCCAGCCACTTAAAGTGTGTCGAACGCGCCAGTTTGCGGCTCTGGATCGAGACTTCGAAATTCGGCTTTAATATTTCATATTGCTTAAGCAGCGCCTCGAACCCGGCACGGTTAAGGAAAAGCAGGACACTGCTTTCAGTCGCTACCACTGTGGCAGACCGGTTTCGATTCTCGAACAATGCCTCTTCGCCGAAATAATCCGAAGGGTACATCAAAGCAAGTTGTCTTTCAGTGCCGTCTGCGTTGGGTATCGTGATCCGCACCTTGCCCTTGTACACCATGTAAAAACCATCCGGTTTTTCGCCGCGGCTGAAGATCACCCCTCCTGCTGGCACTTCCCGCTCTTCCAGTTTCGCCGCAATACCGGCAAGCTGGTTCTGGTCCAACCCGTTGAAGAGATGGATCTTATCGAGAAAGATGACGCGTTCTTTGGTTTCGATCACAGATTGATTCTATCAAACTTCGCGCACAATGGCGCAGCCGTAGGCGGGGGATTCTGTCAGCGCAGGCAACTGCCCGGCAAGCAGCGCCTCAACCGCCTCGTCCAGAAAGAAGCGGGTGGGTTTCCGTTGGCGAAAGGTCACATCATCCACTGCTCCGCGATAGCGCAGGATTCCCTCCCGGTCGATGACGAAGACATGCGGAGTGGTCTGCGCCTCAAACAGGTCTGCTGTCTCACAATTCGCATCCAGCAGGACTTGCGGCAGGCGGCGACTTTCAGCAGCCTCTCTCAACGCCTCAGCTGTTTCGTTGCGGTTCGACGCGATGGTGAGCATGGTTACTTCGTCCTGCCACTGCACGAACATGGACAGAATGGCTTTGTCGGTGCGCTCCGAGTGCGGACATTCACTCGACCAAAAGTTGACGATGACAATACGCCCGCGATGGTCGGAAAGGCGGTGGAGGTTGCCATCCAGGTCGGGGAGTTCAAAATCGGGGACAGGGGAGTTGAGTTCTGTGGGGGGCATGTGTGCTGGGCGTTCCTTTATGTAATACCCGCGGCTCAGAGGTGCAATTTGCAACCGCGCTGGGTATAATTTTGTAATGCGTATCATAAAGGAATTTTTTGGAAAAATCCATGCGGGTATTGAATACCGCCCCTTTTTATTCGATGTCGTTTTTTTGCTGCTTGTCGTTGCGTATGTTTTATCAGGAATTTCGCTTGTGCCGTTTCACGGCGATGAATCTGCCTATCTTATTATTAGTGAGGATTATGACCGTATTGTGAAGGACGGCAGGTTGGATAAAGTGCTCTTCTCGCCGGAAGAAAAGAATAAACAATATTTGCGGCTTTCCACGGGTGGAATTCTGCCTTTCACCGTTGGGTTGGTGCGCGACCTGGCAAACAACGATGACCCGATCCAAAAATGGTTGTGGGGGTCTTCATGGGAGGAAAACCTTGCGAAGGGCAACATGCCCCCGCCGCAGTTGCTGAATCTGGCGCGGTACACCTCTGCGGTAATGGGTGCGTTGAGCGTGGTCTTCTTTTTTCTGTTTGTCCTGAAGTTATCAGGTTCGCGCCTTGCCGCCTGGGTTGCGACTCTGGCACTTGCTACACAGGGTCCTTTTTTGGTGAACATCCGCCGGGGAATGCAGGAAGGTCCCAAGTTTTTGT
>JBAIYF010000353.1:0-2833 GCA_037916115.1 Anaerolineales bacterium | reverse complement strand
GCCGCATCGCATCCATGCCCAAGGTCAGCGGAATGATCGAAGCGCCCGCCGCCACCCAGAATGGCAGCGACTTGATCGGAAAGTAAAAGCCCGAAGCAAGGAAGATCGGTTCCTGTGCCAAATTCGCCATATGCCAGGCTTCGC
Source organism: Anaerolineales bacterium (assembly GCA_037916115.1). Taxonomy (GTDB): domain Bacteria; phylum Chloroflexota; class Anaerolineae; order Anaerolineales; family Villigracilaceae; genus Villigracilis. The sequence continues at coordinate 2,689 of JBAIYF010000353.1, read as the reverse complement.
GCCCAAACATCAGGAACGCCGAAGCCATCATCATGCCCATGCCATACAACGCCACCATCGCCAGCATGAACACCAAAAAAAACTGCACATAGCTCGACACAGTAAAGGTCACATCGAACAGCCACACACCCAGCAAGGTCACTGCAATGGCACGCAAGGCGGTCGCCAACATGCCGCCCAGCGCCATGCCAAGCAAAATTGCCATCATCGAATTCGGCGCCATGATGTAGAGCGCAAGGTTGCCTTGCTCCTTCTCCCAATACAACTGGCTCGACATGCTCCACAAAATATTCATCCAAAACGCGGTCATCGCACCGCCCATCACCACAAAACCGATGTATTCTTCTGGCGCGTTCAAGGCGCGGTACACGAACACATACGCGATCACCGCCAGCATCGGCATCACCACCTCGAACAGCATCCACGAAATTTCGCGTTGCTGCCCAATGACGCGCGGATATGCCCGCGCAAAGATGGTCGCCATGAACAAACGCCAGCCAGTGTATTTGCGGCTGTACGGGCGCAGTGCCGCAAGGCTTTTATTGTCCATGCGCTTCCTCCTCCGCCATGCTGCGACCTACCAGATCCACGAACACGTCTTCGAGCGTTGGCTCGCGCTTGCTCAGGTTCATCACCTTCACATCTTTTTGCGTAAACAGATTGATGACTCGCGCCAAAGCGGATTCTTCGACCAGACCGATGCTCAACTTCGCGCCTGTCTCTGTCTCGGTCACCGCCGCTTTCGTGACCTCGGGCTGATCCACCAACATTTGCTGGGTCAACCCGTTGAGCGGACTCACTTCGATCTCGAACAGCGCATCCTTCTGCAACCTCTGCTTCAACACTGACGGTTTATCGCAAGCCAATACCTTGCCCTTGTTGATGATGGCAACGCGGTCGCACAACTCATCAGCTTCTGCCATGTAGTGAGTCGTTAAGAGAAGAGTGCGTTCTTTGTCGGCTTTCAACCATTCGAGAATGAAGCGGCGCACGTCGCGCATTGCGCCCACATCGAGACCGAGAGTCGGCTCGTCGAGGAAGAGCACTTCCGGCTCGGTCAGGAATCCGCGCACGATGTTCATCTTCTGGCGCAGACCGGTCGAAAGGTCCGATGACTTGGTGTGCATGCGGTCTTTCATACCAACCATATCGAGCAGGGCTTCAATGCGCTCGTTGGCTTCTTTAGAAGGCACGCCGTAGAACTGCGAGAACATCCACAGATTCTCGCGCACGGTCAGCAGACCATAGCCCGAAGACTCGCCGCCCGAAACCATGTTAATGCGCGGGCGCACCGCATCAGGTTCGGTGTTCACGTCGGCTCCTGCAACGCGTGCCCAGCCCGAGGTTGGGGAGAGAAGCGTGGTGAGAATCTTGATCAGGGTCGTCTTGCCAGCGCCGTTCGGTCCCAAGAGTCCGAACAGTTCGCCGCGTTCCACGGTTAAGTTCACGCCTTCCAGCGCGACCAGTTCTTTGCGCGTTTCTTTCTTGCTGCCGCGCAGTTTGTAAATGCGACCAAGGTCTCGAGTTTCAATTGCAAGGGATGAGGACATGATTCTCCTTAAAATTTTGTAATCTTTATCGTTGCTTTTGCGTGGGTTGGGCGTAGGGTTTACGTCAAGCGCTTTTGCGAGTGGGGTGATAAAGTTGAAGTCTCTTCTCCTCCTTTGAAAGAGAGCCAGGGCTTGAGCAAACCCCTGGCTCTCGCATTTAACAGGAGGACTTCACAAAATAGAAAATAAGTTCTATTCTACTACCATTCTTTTTGTGATGTAAAATTCGGCGCATGACCAACTTAACTGAATACACCCCCAAGATCGCCATGACCATTCATGCCCACCCCGATGACCAGGAATTCTCCATCGGCGGGACACTCGCCAAATGGGCAAAGGCTGGCTGCGAGATCATCTCCGTCACCATCACCAGCGGCGACTCCGGCTCCAACGACCCGACCAAAGGCGCGGAATATAAACCAATACTGGCTGAACTGCGCGAAAAAGAACAGCTTGCCGCTAATAAAGTACTGGGCGTGAAAGAGGCGGTTTTTATGCGCTACCCAGATGGTGAGCTTGAGCCGACCATTGCGCTTCGTAAAGAACTCACCCGCCTCATTCGCAAATACAAACCGGATGTTGTCGTTTCGGGCAACCCCGAGGCATGGTTTTACGGAAATGAATATTTAAACCACGCCGACCACCGCGCCGCCGCCCGTGCCGCGTGTGAAGCGGTTTTCCCCTCGGCGGGGTCAAGGCTGGTGTTTGCAGAACTGCTTGCCGAAGGTTTTGAGCCGCATGAAGTGAAGCGACTTTACATCCACGGTACCGACAAACCCGATACATGGGTGGATATCACCGAAACCATCGACATGAAGGTGAAGGCGTTACAGCAGCACGCCAGTCAGGTGCCGGTGGATGAAGTTGAAAGTTGGATGAGGGATTGGGCGAAGGAAGACGCGAAGGATAAAGAATTTGAATATGGCGAGTCGTATCGGGTGATGATCTTCAAGAAAGAAGAAGAGCACGAGAAGTGATTCGGACGATGGACGATAGACCACAGACGATGGAAGGTTGTCTATGGTTTATCGTCCATCATTTGCTTTAAAAGAACCAATGTCCTACCAGCGCAGACGCCAGCGTCATGCTGATGTTGTCAATATCGCGATAATGCAGCGACTCGACCGCCGCCCCCACCA
>JBAIYF010000352.1:0-3598 GCA_037916115.1 Anaerolineales bacterium | reverse complement strand
AAAGAAATGGTGCGCGTGGCAAAAATGACCGATGCGATAGTACGAACAATAATTACAAATCACTAATTACCAATGTTATGAGCAGCGACTACGCAAAAGAATTACTACGTACGGGAATTATTGATGCAAAGACTGGCAGCAAAGACTCAGCCCGCCGATATTTGGATCGCGCCATTTACATGGCAGGCTCGCATGAGGTACTTGCTGAAGCCTGGTTTTGGATGAGTGAAGTGGTGGATGACCCGCTTGAAAAACGCAAGGCGCTGGAGAACTGCCTCTCGCATGATCTGCATCACACGCGTGCGCGCCGTTCATTGGCGATTTTGGATGGCAAGCTCAAAGCGGGAGATGTGATCAACCCCGATAAACTTCCTGCGGCGGCGGATGGTCAGCGAGAAGCGCAAGCCGACCGTTTTATGTGTCCCAAATGCGGAGGGCGCATGGCGTTCTCGCCAGATGGTTCTTCCCTGGTGTGCGATTACTGCACAAGCAAGAATCAATTTGGCGCGGGGGGTGGGTCCGAGATCGAAAAAGACTTCATCGTAGCAATGGCGACCATGAAGGGACACGGCAAACCGTTACAGGAACAAGTCTTTCACTGCAACGGCTGCGGCGCAGAATTTATTTTGCCGCCCAGCCAGATCTCGTCCAAGTGTGCCTATTGCGATTCTCCGCACGTGGTGAGTTACGAAAAAACAAACGATATTATTGCGCCCAATTCGATCCTGCCTTTTGTCATGGATCAAAAACGCGCCACGCGCCTCCTGATCGATTGGGTGGAAGGCAACGGCATCAAGCCGGAAAAGAAGGTCGATCTTCCGCGCGGTGTGTACCTGCCCATGTGGACCTTCGACATTGGTGGCGAGATCGATTATTCAGGCGAGATCGTAGAATACGAACGAAATGCATTTACCGGTGAACGCGAACGCAAGGTGACCCGCATCACTGATAAATACCCTGTGATGGTGAATGACCTCGCTCTTCCTGCTTCTCGAAAACTTTCTCAAGTGTTTATGAGGCTGTTGCCTACTTTTGAGCTTTCCGCGCTCAAGGAATACGATCCGCGTTATCTCGCCAGTTGGCTCGCCGAACTCTACGATGTGCCCATGGCAGATGCCTCGCTCGATGCCCGCAGTATGGCATTCAAAAAAATAAAAAAACAAATGCCGCATTTGTTGGGCAACATCACGCTCACACACACATCGTCTGCCAGCATGCTGGTCGAGTCGTTCAAACTTGTCCTCCTGCCGGTGTGGATGACCGAACTTCCCTTCGATGGGCGCGAACACATCGTACTCATCAATGGTCAAAGTGGCGTTGTCAAAAGTGACCTGCCGGAAAATGGAGAAGAGTCTGGCGGCTTGTTTGATTTCCTTGCTGATCTGTTGAATGATTGATGATGTAGGGGCGACCCGTCAAGATTTAACCTGAAATTAAATCTCAAAGTAAGGGTCGCCTTTGCAAAAAGTTTTCATCTAATGCACCTGGGTCGCCCCTACGTTAATCTCAAAACCTCGACCCCATTCTTCTCCAAAACCTCCCTCAACATCTTTGCATTCTCCGCCGCATTCGGGTGATCGCCATGCAGGCAGAGCGTATCCATTCTCCCCGTTTTCACCAACTCAATCGCATGTCTCGCCACTTCCTCCGGCAACTCAATGATCGCCCCCGGAAGAAGGCGGGACATCAACGACCCGTCAGCGTTGTACCCTCTATCCGGGAATCCCTCCGCCGCAACTCTCAGCCCCACCGCCCGCCCCGCCTCGATCGACCTTGAACCTGCCAACCCGACCAAAATTAAATCTACACTGATGCGTTTCACTGCCCGCGCAATTGCATTCGCCAATTCAATATCCTTTGCGGATTGGTTATACAGCGCCCCATGTGGTTTGACGTGGGTCAATGCCATACCTTCTTGCTTTGCAATCGCCGCTAAAGCCTGAATCTGCTCAAAGACCAACGCTTCAGCTTTTTCGGGTGAAACGTCGATTTCCTTGCGCCCGAAATTTTCACGATCATTCCAACTTGGGTGTGCACCTGCATTCACGCCGAAACGTTTTGCCAGCCGTAAAGTTTCGCGCATGGTCTGCTCATCACCTGCATGGAATCCGCAAGCAATATTGGCGGATGTGATGTACGGCATGATGGCTTCGTCATTGCCAACACCTTCGCCGAGGTCACAGTTCAGGTCGATGTGCATGAAAACTCCTTTGAGACGATAGACCATGGACGATGGACGAGAGATGTATCGCTATCGTCCATGGTTGGTATCAAAAATTCATGTCACCCCTTCGGGGTTGATATTTGTCTTTGCTGGTTTCTAGAATCATTTCATCCCTTCGGGATTGGTTGTTCAATATTCGATTTTTGCATTCGATAACTCCGAAGGGGTGAAAATATTATAGACCTTGCTCTGCCCAATCCTAAATCCCGAAGGGATGACATAGCATACAATATTTTTCCTGCGCAGCTTCTATTGCTGTCTCTTGAAAGCGGATTTGGCTTACGCCTGCTTCACATTGCGCCAACAAGGGCAGACTTGCGCGTGCCACGTTTGCGATCTTGGGATAACCACCTGCAGTGGGAGCATCTGCCATCATGACGATGGGCTGACCATCGGCTGGGATCTGGATGCTGCCTATGGTCATGCCTTCAGAGATGAGTTCTTTGGTAATGGCTTTCTCAATGGGTGAACCTTGTAAGCGATAGCCCATACGGTCGAAGGACGGACTGAGAGTGTATTCACTTTCGTAAAACGTGCGGATGCCTTCAGGCGTGAACCAATCCGCTTGGGGGGCAGGTATGACTTCAATGATGGGTGTTTGGCTGTAAGGCATGAACTTGTCCACGGGGAAATTGCGGGCGGCGAGTTTGAGCAATTCGGTGGTGGGGGTGAAAGAATGGAGAATGTCACCGGCTTTGAGAGCGGAGCCAATCCCGCCCCGCAGGTATGTTGAACGAGAATTCATGATGATGGGGGAGTCGAATCCGCCTGCGATGGCGATATATGCCCAGTTGCCACCGCTGGTTTTCTTCACGCGCACCGTCCACCCGGTGCGGACGTAGAAGGTTGTCCAGAGTGGGAAGTTCCACACATAGTTTTCCACTTCGTAGCCTGCGCCAGTGACGGAGATGACCGTATTGCGTAATGCGTGAAGCGTAATTTCACCGAGTCCTAGTTCGATAGTTGCTGAGTTGGGTGGATTGTTGAGCAAAGAGTTGGCGGCTTGGTAGGCGAACCAGTCCATTGCGCCGGAGGTGGGCACGCCGAATTTGTTCCATCCGCGCCTGCCGGAGTCTTGAAGGGTGGCAATACCGGTGAGGTCGGTGATCTCTATGACCATGGACGATGGACCATAGACCATGGATGAAGGCGGGGTTTCGATGGTCGATCGTCTATCGTCGTCCTTTTCAATTGGAACGAACTTCACTGTATCTCCCGGCGCGAATAAAAATGGATTCTCACTCATTGGGTCAAACAATTTGAGTGGGGTGTGACCGAGGATGTGCCAACCGCCGGGCGAGTCCACGGGGTAGATGCCGGTTTGGGATCCGGCAATGGCAACAGAACCAGCGGGCACGCGAGTCCGCGGGGTGG
>JBAIYF010000351.1:0-1580 GCA_037916115.1 Anaerolineales bacterium | reverse complement strand
TGAAGATAGCAGGCTTGGGTGTTGTGGCATCTGCGGTGGCAGCTTGTACCCCCGCCGACCCAGCCCCTTCTGACCAGACTGGCGCTGCTGGAACTGCTGGTGACCTGCCCGAATTGGATTGGCAGATGGCAACCAGTTGGAGTGCAGGCTTGGACGTACTCTTCGGAACCACCCAAGCCTTCGCAGACCGTGTTGCTGCTTTGACGGGCGGCAAGTTCAAGATCACACCGCGGGCGGGCGGTGAACTCGCCAAAGCCACCGAAGTGTTGGATGTGGTCTCTTCGGGCGCGGTTCCCATTGGGCATACGGCTTCATACTATTACATTGGTAAGAGTTGGGTGATGGCGTTTGGCACATCCCTGCCGTTCGGGTTGACGTCGGCGCAGCAAAATGCCTGGCTGTACTCTGGCGGTGGACTTGAACTCTTGCAGGCTTTCTATGCCAAGACCTTTAACGTCATTCAATTCCCAGCAGGCAATACCAGCGCACAGATGGGCGGCTGGTTCCGTAAGGAGATCAATACCGTCGCAGATTTGCAAGGCTTGAAGATGCGCATCCCCGGTTTGGGTGGTCAGGTCATGTCGGCGTTGGGTGTGCAGGTGCAGAATATTCCCGGAGGCGAAATTTTCCAATCGCTTGAGACGGGCGCGATCGATGCGGCGGAATGGGTGGGTCCGTATGACGATGAGAAACTCGGTTTGAACAAGACCGCCAAATACTATTACGCGCCGGGCTGGTGGGAGCCGGGTCCTACCGTGGAGTTGCAGATCAACTTGGATGAGTGGAACAAACTCCCTGACCTGTATAAGAACGCGATCCAAGTCGCGGCGGCGGAAGCAAATCTCAGCATGGCGGCGAAGTATGAAGCTGCCAATGGAGAAGCGTTGGATCGTTTGGTTGCGGGCGGAACGGAACTTCGCACGTATAGTGATGAGATTCTTCAAGCTGCTAAAGATACGTTAGATGAATTGCTGGATGCCAAAGCCGCTGAAGATGCCGATTTCAAATCCATTTATGAGCAGTGGAGTGCTTTCCGTGCGAAGGTGCAAAAATGGGGATTCACGAATGAGTTTTCGTTGATGAAGTTTATGGAGGGGAAGTAGTAGGTTGGTAGGTTTGTAAATTGGTAGATTGGTAAAAGCAGGTACACAGTGTTCAAAACTGTGTACCTGCTTTTACCTTGTACCTGCTGAAAGATCGATAAGCCAAGTCACCGTCTGCGGGAAGGCGAGGACGATGATGAGGGCAACGAGTTGTAACGCCATGAAGGGCAATGCGCCTTTGTGAATGTCGGAGGTTTGCACTTCTTTAGGAGCGGTGGTTTGTAAATAGAAAAGCGAGAAGCCAACGGGGGGCGAGATAAACGCAGTCTGCAAGTTGATGGCGAAGATGACGGCTAACCAGACCATGTCGATGCCGAGGGCTTGGGCGGCGGGGACAAAGAGCGGCATGGCGATGAAACAAATTTCAACAAATTCCAAAAAGACACCGAGCAGAAAGATGACGATGTTCGCTACGATGATGAACGTCCAGTAGCCGCCGGGGAGGTTGACCAGCCATTCGGTGATGAGGCGCTGTCC
>JBAIYF010000350.1:0-1946 GCA_037916115.1 Anaerolineales bacterium | reverse complement strand
CCTGCAGTTGCAGGAACAAAACCAAAAGCTTATTAAATCCTATAATGAAAGCCTGCGAGGGTGGACCATCATGTTGGAAATGCGCGACAAGGAAACTGAAGGGCATAGCGAACGCGTCACCGAACTCAGCATGGATATTGCCCGCTATATCGGCATCACCGATGAAAAACAACTCCAGGTCATCCAATACGGCAGCATGCTGCACGACATCGGCAAGATCGCCATTCCCGATTTCATCCTGCATAAACCCGGTCCGCTCAATGAAGTGGAATGGCAAGTGATGGAAATGCATACCGAATTCGCCTACCAATGGCTGAAGGATATTGACTTTCTCAAACCCGCCCTCGATATTCCGCGCTTCCATCACGAAAAATGGGACGGCACCGGCTACAACAAAATGAAAGGTGAAGAGATACCACTCTACGCCCGCATCTTCTCGATCGCTGATTGCTACGATGCCCTGACCCACGACCGCGCCTATAGGCTGGCATGGACCCCCGAACGCGCTCTCGAATACATCTCTGAAAATGCAGGAAAAGAATTCGACCCAGCTATTGTGAGCGCCTTTCTCAAGCTTATGTCCGGCGGCTATGCCCAACACATCAAAGAAAAAAATCAATAAGCGTAAACAAAAGACCTCTGAATGCCCTCAGAGGTCTTTTGTTTACCAATTACCAATTTACCAACTACCCATTCCGCTTCTGGAAATCCGCCATGAACTTCGCCAATTCCTTTGCGCCTTCAATGGTTACCGCATTGTAAACCGATGCACGCATACCACCCACGGAGCGATGACCTTTTAAACCGATCAGGTCATTCTTCTTGGCTTCCTTGGCAAAGGCTTCTTCCAATTCTTCGCTCGGCAAACGGAAGGGGATATTCATCAACGAACGCGCTTCCGGCACGGTATGCCCGCGATAGAAACCGCCACTGTTATCAATAGCGTTATAGACAATCCCTGCCTTCTCACGGTTGACCTTCTCGATGGCAGCCAAACCGCCAACCTTCTTCGCCCACTTGAATACCAAGCCCACCATATAGATCGCAAACGAAGGCGGAGTATTATGCAAAGAACCGCTTTCCGCCAGCGTCTTGTAATCGAGCATCACCGGCAAATTCTCAGGCGTGCGGGCGATCATATCATCACGGATGATCACCACCGTCACACCCGAAGGACCGGCATTCTTCTGCGCACCCGCATACAGCAAGGCATATTTTGAAACATCGATCGGACGGCTGATAAAGTTCGAAGACGTATCGCAAACCAACGGCACACCATCGGGAATAACCGGCTCATTGAAGAACTCCACGCCATGAATGGTCTCATTCATCGTGTAATGAACGTATGCCGCCTTGGGGTCAAAGTCATATTTATCGGGCAGGCAATTGAAGTTCGAGGCTTCGGTTGTGGCAGCTACGCGGGTTGCGCCCAACTTCTTGGCTTCCTTCACTGCTGTCTTGCTCCACGTTCCCGTCACCACATAATCTGCCGAAGCGCCCGCCGCGCGCAGGTTCATCGGCAGCATCGCAAACTGCAGCGTTGCACCGCCCTGCAGGAACATCACCTTGTAGTTCGAAGGAATGCCCAACAACTCACGCAAATCGGCTTCGGCAGTCTGGATCACCGTCTCAAATTCTTTCGAACGATGGCTGATCTCCATCACCGACATACCAGTGCCCTTGAAATCCAGCAGTTCCGCCTGCGCCTCTTGCAGTACTTCCAAAGGCAACGCCCCCGGACCGGGATTGAAATTATGGACTCTTTTTAACTCAGACATGGACTCAAAACTCCTGTTTTTTGATATTGGATGAAAACGCCTCATCACAAGACTTGGGCTTGATGCTGTTTCGAAAGGCAGTTCTTCACGCCGACACATTGTCCTGCAAATCAGATACCGCCATCCAATTCATTATATATTTTGTCAGACAAATCTACAAGAACAATA
>JBAIYF010000349.1:0-2267 GCA_037916115.1 Anaerolineales bacterium | reverse complement strand
TGCAGGATCGTTCCCGTCGCCGGGGCGGGGATCTCAGTGTCTACCTTGTCGGTGTTTACTTCGAGCAGGGGCTCTAATTCATTAATAGAATCACCGACTTGCTTAAGCCATTTTGTAACGGTAACTTCGTCCACACCTTCGCCGAGCCGGGGTACGAATACTTTTGTTGCCATAAAATCTCCAGTTGGTGGTTATCGGTTGGTAGTTGGTGGTAATGTGTTGATAAGCGCGTAAAGTTTCTTGCGTAAATTCTGGATTTGTTCATCCATTGAGGTGATGTCATCGTTGCTCAAATATCCAAATTCTTGAGCCAGTACAAGTTGCGTATCCACTTCAGCAAGTGAGCCTAATGCAATATGCAGAAACCTTTTGAAATCTCCGGGGGATTTCCTTGCTTGACCTTCGGCAATATTAGAAGGGACAGAAACGACGGCTCGTCGAAGTTGGTCAGCAAGAGCATACGTTTCATGTTTTGGGAATTTACCCGTGAGTTGATAGACTTCTTTCGCGATTTTTATTGCATCCTGCCAAACGATCAATTCTCGATAATTTCTTGCAGAAACCTTTTCCATACAGCCTCGCTGTCAACTGCCAACCATCAACTGTCAACTAAACAGCGGATACGCTGATGGATCAACCTCATTCATCATGTCATACACCGCATCAAATACCGTCTCAGGGTTTGGCTTCGACCAATAATCGCCGTCACTTCCATATGCGGGACGATGAGCTTTTGCAGATAGAGTTTTCGCAGGCGAGTCTAAATGGAAATAACCGCCTTGCTTTTCGATAACTTCCTGCATCATATACGCCGTTGTCCCGCCGGGAACGTCTTCATCCACGAACAGGATGCGGTTGGTTTTCTTGAGCGATTCAACGATCTTGCCGTGAATATCGAACGGCATCAGTGATTGGACATCGATCACTTCCACATCGATGCCGACCTTGCTGAGTTTGTCTGCTGCATCCAACACAATGCGGCAGCAGGCACCGTAGGTGACGATGGTGACATCCTTGCCTTCGCGGATAGTTTCGGGCACGCCCAATGGCAGCGTGATCTCGCCGATATTTTCCGGCAGGCGTTCCTTCACACGATAACCATTCAACACTTCCACCACAATGGCGGGTTCATCGGCTTGCAAGAGCGTGTTGTAAAAACCAGCGGCACGGGTCATATCGCGCGGAACCAGCACATACATGCCGCGCGTGAGACTTAAGATGCCAGCCATCGGCGAGCCAGCATGCCATACGCCTTCAAGCCTGTGTCCACGCGTGCGCACAATGACTGGCGCTTTCTGCCCGCCTGCGGTGCGCCAATGCAGGGTGGCGAGGTCATCGCTCATGATCTGCAAGGCATAAAGGACATAATCGAGATATTGAATTTCCGCGATAGGACGCAGCCCGCGCAGCGCCATACCGATGGCTTGACCGAGAATGGTCGCTTCGCGGATGCCGGTATCGGTTACACGGAACTCACCGTATTTTTCCTGCATGCCTTTGAAGCCCTGGTTCACATCGCCGAGTTTTCCTACATCTTCACCAAATGCGATGAGACGCGGCTCACGCGCCAGCGCAGAATCAAATGCGGCATTGATAACTTCAAAGCCAAACATCGTCGGCGAGTTATCGGAATATACGGGTTTTATCTCATCCACTTTCAAGGCGGTGCCCGAATACAAATGTGAGCCGTATCGCTCCACGTTCACAGAGTCATTCTCATGTTTCCATTGAACGAGGACTTGTTTGGATGGGTGGGACTCATCACGCAGGAGACGCAGAGCTTCATGCGCTATTGAATGAATATCGCGCCTCGAATACGACGGGAGAGTTGCCAGCCGATCTCGGAGCAGTCTCAACTCTGCAACATGATTTGGAGAAGAACTTGCGATCTCTTCGAGCATGTCCATTACTTGATTGCGTTCTTCGGTGATGGGTGCAAGGTACGCGTCCCATGCGGCTTTGCGGAATCCTTCTACAGTGTCGTAGTCTGCCTTTTCGAGAGAATCAAGCTCGGACGAAGAAATGACGCGGCTATCTGTCATCCACTGACGCATTTTCTTGAGCCCGTCAAATTCCTCCTCCCACTTTAATCGTTCGGCTGATTTATAGCGTTCGTGGCTTCCCGAAGTGGAATGTCCCTGCGGTTGGGTCACGTCAATGACGTGAACGAGTGCCGGGATGTGATACTCGCGCGCGATCTCGGCTGCGGTTTGGTAGGTTTCGAGCAGGGCGGGGTAATCCCACGCGCGGACGGTGTAATGGTCGTA
>JBAIYF010000348.1:0-2286 GCA_037916115.1 Anaerolineales bacterium | reverse complement strand
TCATTCTGTTCACGGTAAAGCTCGCTCATACCTACATACATATCTGCTGCACCGCGAAGAATTGGCGCACCCGGCGTAATCGCAAGCTGTAATCCCCGTTCGTAGATGCTCATTGACTCACGCAAACGACCTTGCGTACTCCGAATATCCGCCAGAGTAACAGAACCGCCGATCACATCGGAGATGAATCCGAACTTTTGCAAATGAGACATACCATCAGCAAACATTTGATAAGCCGTTTCAAGGTCACCGTTCGCCCAAGATGACAACCCCAACAGCGACGATGCAGCTCCACGCGGAAAATCGTCATCCTCGCGGGTGAGATCAAGCACTTTGCTTGCGTATTTTATGCTGTTCAGTACATCACCTTTAGCCAGAGCCAATGCGGCGTGATACATGGCAACCGCACTCGGCAGACGCTGGAATTCCGCTTCGTCCACATAAACAGGTCGTTCGCGAAGGTCTTCAGAGGCAGCCAGCCACTCTTCAGTATTCCTCAGTCGCGCCTCAACGCTTTCGAGTCGGCCATTCTGCAATAATGTCCCGGCATAGTTAACGTTAAGCACAGGATGGTTCCGAAACAGTTCTTCGGGAAGCGCCTTAAGCCAGCCCAGCAAGGTGGTCTCCTGCCTGTTTTGGCGCATGAAGGGCAGAGCTCGTTCGATCAGGTTCGCCGCCCGCTCAAAATCCCTGGCTGCCAGCACATGCCGGATCGCATCCGTCATGTGTCCGTTTTGCTCAAACCACTCACTAGCGCGTTTATGCAGGACAGACAATAAATCAGGCTGTTCTGCCGTCAGGTGCATACGAAGCACATCGCCAAAAAGATGATGATAGCGATACCATTCTCGCTTGTCATCCAATGGAATGATGAACAAATTCTCGCGATGCAGTTGCTCCAATTTCAACCTGCTTCCCGTTTGAGCGGTGACTGCATCGCAGAGCGGACCATTCAAACGCTCAAGAATGGACGTTTGCAACAGAAAATCTCGAACCGTTTCGGGTTGGCGTTGCAATACCTCTTCGACCAGATAGTCCACAATATAACGATGATCTCCAGCGAAAGTCTGGATAAATCCGTGAACATCCTGTTGTCCCTTCATGGAAAGCGCCGCGAGTTGCAGACCGGCGATCCAGCCTTCGGTGCGCTTGTCCAATGCGGCAACTTCATCGGCAGTGAGGTCAAGGCTCATCACCTGATCGAGAAATTCAGCGGCTTCGGTTGGGGTAAAGCGCAAGTCTGCGGCGCGGATCTCGGTCAATTGATTTCGGGCACGCAAGCGCGGAATGGGCAGAGAGGGATCTTCACGAGTGGTGATCACCAGGTACATCTGCCGCGGCAAATGGTCAAGCAGGAAGGTAAGCGCTTCGTCAATGGCTTTCGTATCGGTCAGATGGTAATCGTCAAGAACGAGGATGAAGTCAACGGGGATGGTCGTGATCTCGTTGAGCAGAGTTGTCAGAATTGAAGCAATGGGAGGTGTTTGATTAGATTGAAGCGCATCCAACAGATCCATTCCCAATTTTGGGGAAATGGTCTGCACTGCACTGATAAAGTAGATCAAAAAGCGCACAACATCGTTGTCATTTTCATCCAGTGACAGCCAGGCAGCAGGTCGTTCGCTGTTCACGATCCATTCGCTGACCAGGGTGCTTTTCCCAAACCCAGCCGGGGCAGAGACGAGAGTCAATTTATGTCCCAAAGACATGCCTTCGTTTATCCGCTCGATCAAACGAGAACGAGCAACAATTTTTACCGGAGGCGGCGGGACAAAAAACTTTGTGGCTAAAGCTTGGGTTGCCATGCAGAAATTATATAGTATCTTTACCCAGTCTCTGCTGCATATCCAGTTCTTTAGTTAATAGATAATTTCGCTTGGAGGAAAACTTGTAGCTGGCAGATACTTTGAAAAAATACGTATTAAACAAAAGTGTCTTTGTGTAAGGTTTTGATTTCGTTCTGCCTTTATGCAGGAAGCTGCCCCCAAAAGACACAATGAGCACGATAAAAAATTAAACAGCTCATTGAGAACTTCTTTCTAGTGTCGCGTATGTATAGATATTTGTTCATATGCTCTCTGCTGCTTGGGGGAGATAAAAAATCATCCCATTACGACCCGCACCTCATGTGGATGTCCATCATCTGCCAACGGAATCATTTTGTCATTCACTGGATTCCCATCCAATATAATTTCTCTGATTCCCCGATTGACATGAGACGGATTCTCCACACTGATCTTGTAATGTGTCTTTCCGAAGCGATAGTCCACGTTGAAGCCTGCCCAA
>JBAIYF010000347.1:0-2108 GCA_037916115.1 Anaerolineales bacterium | reverse complement strand
CCCTTCATCACCATTATCGGGTTGGATATTCCCTTCCTGCTGGCAGGCGCGGTGGTGACGGAACGCATCTTCGCCTGGCCCGGAATGGGGCGCCTCTTCATTGACCATACCGACCGCTCAGACTTCCCCATGCTCATGGGCATTCTGATGCTGATCTCTATCGCTGTGGTGGTCTTCCAGATCATCACCGATATCGTTTACTCGTTCGTCGACCCCCGCATCCGACTGGACTAAGCCATGACATCGAACACCCTGAACACAAACGACCCGTCCATCGAATCCGGCGTCCAGATCAAAGCACTTTCACTGACCGACCTTGCCGTCCGCCGCTTCCGCAAACACAAAATGGCCATGGCGGGTCTATGGATCCTCGGATTATTGATCGTGTACGTCACCATCCCCAGCTTCTTTCTGAAAGGCTATTGCGCCCCTCTCAAACAGGAAGTCAGAGGTGAAGCCTGGGCAAACTGCAACGACACCTCTCTTAAACTCAAGCCGCCCTCTGCCGACCACTGGTTTGGCACCGACGCCATCGGGCGCGACATCTTCGCCCGCACCATTTACGGCGGGCAGATCTCCATACTGATCGGCATATTCGCTGTTTTGTTCGAACTCTTTCTCGGCGCACTGATCGGTGCCGTTGCCGCCTACTATGGCGGCTGGATAGACAGTGCCCTGATGCGCTTCACCGAAGCCATGCTCAACATTCCCAGCCTGTTCCTGCTCATCATTGGTGCGCGTTTCTTCGGCGGGAAACTCCCAGAGATCAACCTGTTTGGCAGGGAATTCTCCGGCAGTGTCATCATCATCATTGTTATCATCGGTGCCACTTCATGGATGTATCTCGCCCGCATCGTGCGCGCCAACATCCTCTCCCTGCGCGAACAGGATTTCGTTGCAGCATCCAAAGCGCTCGGCGCATCCGATGGACGTATCATCTTCCGCCACCTCATTCCCAACACCATCGCCCCGCTCATCGTCAGCGGCACGCTCGGCGTGGCAGGCGCGATCATCTCTGAAGCCTATGTCAGCTTTCTCGGCTTGGGTGTACAGGGAGCCACCGCCACCTGGGGCAACATGCTCGACGGTGCCTACCGCTACCTCGAAACCGCCCCGTGGTTATGGTTCTTCCCCGGCATGCTCATTGTGTTGATCGTGCTTGGCATCAACTTCGTGGGCGACGGTCTGCGTGACGCGCTCGACCCACGCAGCAGCAAACACCTGTAATAACTCAGTGCGTCGCACCAGACTCAACAAGATTTTCGCAACGGGTGGATATTCCCCACCCATTGAGTCGAATCTCTCCGTCTGGTGCGACGCACCCCTTTTAAGGACAACCCCATGACCACTCTCATTGCCATTGGCGGCGCAGCCTCTTTTGAAGAACCCGTCATCTTTGAAGAATTCATCAAACGGGCGGGCGGAGTAAAGGCACGCATTGTCATTTTGCCGCAAGCCTCAGGCATGAAAGACACCGGCGCAGAATATGTGCGTGTCTTTCAAAAACTGGGCGTCAAACAAAAACCCATCTCCTTGGAATTCCGCGAACGCCCCAAAGCCGACGACCCGCGCCACATCAAAGCCATCCGCTCCGCCACGGGCATCTTCATTGCAGGCGGTACACAAATGCGTCTCGCCTTCACCATCGGCGGCACCAAACTTGAAGATGAATTGCACAACGCCTACAAACGCGGAGCCGTCATCAGCGGCACCTCGGCGGGGACAGCCATCCTCTCCAAAGTGATGCTCTCCTATGGCTCGGGCGGTGCCACTCCCCGCGAGCGCATTGCCCAATTTTCACAAGGCTTTGGATTCACGGACAAGATCGTCTTCGACCAGCACTTTCGCCAGCGCGACAGAATAGGTCGGCTCGCATACGCCGTTACGGCTCACCCCGGACTTTTAGGTGTAGGCGTCGACGAGAACACAGCCGCCATCGTGGAAGGCGATTCGCGCATCTCCGTACTCGGCAAAAGCGCCGTCACTATCGTGGACGGGAAGAACGCCGCTGCCAGTAACATCGCCGAGGTGACCAACTTCCGCCCCATCGCCGTCAGCGGGCTCATGATCCACGTCCTCACTCCTGGCTGCACCTACGACATACCCAA
>JBAIYF010000346.1:0-2049 GCA_037916115.1 Anaerolineales bacterium | reverse complement strand
CGGTGACGAATGAGAGCGCACCTTGCCTATTTGCGCTACGTCCTCCGGCATAAGTGGTTTGTGTTCCTCGCCTGCCGGCGGCTGGGCGTCCCGCTCTGGCGCTCCATCATCCACGACTGGACGAAGTTCACGCCGGCGGAGTGGTTCCCTTACGTTCGTCAGTTCTACAATCCCGACGGCTCGAAGCGCCAGGTCAACCGCGCCGACGGCGGGCTGCACACCCGCGAGCTGGACAAAGCCTTCAACCGGGCATGGCTGCACCACCAAAAGCACAACCCCCACCACTGGCAGCATTGGGTTCTCATCAACGACGAAGATGGCACGGTGCCGCTGCGCATGCCGATTGAATATGTGTACGAAATGGTCGCGGATTGGGACGGAGCGAGGCGGGCTATCACCGGCAAGTCTGACCCTGCCGGCTGGTACGAGCGGAACGCTGAAAAGATGATCTTGCATTACGCGACGCGCCATCTTGTCGAGGCAATTCTCGAATTGCACTACGGCTTTGTGAGGAAACCATGATTGATATTGACGGTCAACAATTTGGCGTCGTCTCGATGAAAAAGACCCACGTCCTACTCACGCTGCCGGTGCCGCCGTCGGCGAACCGCTACTGGCGTTCGGCACAAGGGCGCGTGTATGTATCGCAAGAGGCGCAGGACTACAAGAGGCTAGTGCGATTGCTTGCTTCGGAAGTTGAACCATTTGAAGGCGATGTGGCTGTGTCGATTAATATTTATCGCGCTCGCAAATCTGGAGATACTGACAACTTTTTGAAGGTGACCTTTGATGCTTTGAAAGGTATTGTTTATGCCGACGACTCGGCAGTTGTAGAGATCCATGCTTTCAGGAAAGACGATAAGGCGAACCCTCGTGTCGAGGTTTCAGTTCACAAGAGGTAGCTATGGCAGAGGCAAAAGCATGGACGGAGAAAGAAGATGCAATTCTTCGCTCTCTTTATATGACACATACACGTAAGGAAATAGGAGAAATTCTTGGCAGGTCGTTAGGCTCTGTCAGGAAGCGTTGCAGCGTTCTGGGAATGAACAGCAAGCATCCAGCGGTTGTCGATAGTGAAATGGAGGAAATCCGCAGGTACTACGAAGCAAACAAAGAAGCCGCGTT
This sequence comes from Anaerolineales bacterium, assembly GCA_037916115.1. Lineage (GTDB taxonomy): Bacteria > Chloroflexota > Anaerolineae > Anaerolineales > Villigracilaceae > Villigracilis. Next base: position 924 of record JBAIYF010000346.1, on the reverse strand, counting down.
GGAGAATTTCAATCTTCAACGCCTGGCTAATTCTCTTGGAAGGACAAAGCAGTTTATTTCAAGACTTGCCGGGAAGATGTGTCTTACAAAAAAACGCGATATAGGTGAAGAAATCAGGCGGAAAATTTCTGAAGGCGTCAAAAATTCAATCGCTGAAAACGGACACCCAAAAGGGATGCTTGGCAAGAAGCACACAGATGAGTTTAGGTCCATGCAAAGCAAGAGGGTAAAGGAGAGAGTTTTTACACAGGAGCAAATGGATGCCAGAACAGAAAAAGCCAATAAAACAAAAATCGAAAGATACGGAACCGGCAATCCGACTTGGCTCACTTCACATAATCCGTTCAGCCGGGCAAGGCGAGGGAAACGTCCCGATTTAGGAAATCTGTTTTTTCGTTCGGCGTGGGAGGCTAATTACGCTCGCTTTTTGAACTATCTTGTTGGACGCGGAGAAATATTATCGTGGAAGTTTGAACCTCAAACCTTTATTTTTCACGGAGAGACACACGGTATTCTTTCTTACACTCCAGACTTCAAAGTTTTTATTCCTGATGGTACCCACGAATGGCATGAGGTGAAAGGATGGAAGACGGAAAAAGACGAAAAAATATTCAAACTGATGGAAAATTATTATCCAGAAGAAAAAATCGTTCTTGTGGACGAGAATAGGTATAAAGAAATTTCAAAATTGAAAGACGCACTCCCCAACTGGGAGAAGTCGTAACCTAATGAATGTATCTCCGCCGGTACCGCCGGCGGGGTGAAAAAATGAAAAGGAGTAACTAACCCATGATTGACAAAGACGAAATCAAAGAAATGTTGAAACCCATCAAGAAGCTCGGACGCTGGGCGGCGTTCCTGCTGTTCGTCGCCTGCACGGTGCCGGCGTTCGCCTGCTGGCTGACGGTTTACATTGTGACTGGC
>JBAIYF010000345.1:0-2250 GCA_037916115.1 Anaerolineales bacterium | reverse complement strand
CGGTCAAGTGTACGGGCTGCCACACCGAGGGTGATGCCGCTCCCGCAGGGCTGAATCTTTCCACTTTTGCCGCCGCCATGAAGGGCAGTTCGAATGGGGCAGTCATAGTGCCGGGTAATGCAGATGGAAGCCGTCTCATCGAAGTGCAATCGAATGATCACTTTGCGAACTTCACCGCGGAGGAACTTAAGAACGTGATCAACTGGATCAACAACGGCGCGCCGGAGAAATAGCGTTGCACTCTTAAAGCAAAAAGAGCCGTCCTTAGCAAGGACGGCTCTTTTTGCTTTAAATTTTATGCGTTGTGAACAGCGTCTCCGACTGGCATGGTTACCACTTCATGCTCACTCGAGATAAGGCGGTGATCCACCACACGCAGGTATTTCACGCCGATGGAGAATGCCAGCAGACCAAAGGCAATGATGCCCAGCCCCGATGCCCATTCGACCAGTGAGGGGGTGTAGGTGGTGTACTGGACGATCGCTTCGCCCGGCAGATAGGGGATCACTGCCAGCAGACCGACCAGGTTCGTGTCGAAGCGGAAGGCAACCACGCCGCCCACGATCATGGCGAAGGCGAGCATCCGCCACAGGGGAGTCTGACGCCAGGATTGTTTGAGCAGGATAATGGTAGGAAGAAGCGCGCCGAAGAGCATCTCACCGAACCAGAAGTTGAAGGAGAGCGGTCCCTCTGTGAGCAGATGAAAGGCTTCGGTGCGTCCTGGTTCGTAGGTGTAGGTTTGGGCGAGCCAATCCCAGAAGCGCCAGTAGGTGTAGGCGATCATCATATAGCCGAGTACTTGTGCCACACGGTCGATCAGCACATCGTTGACCTTGGCTTTGGATGTGAGCCGCGCTGCCAGCATGGATGCCAGCAGGGTGAGCGCGATGCCGCCGAGGATGGCGGTGAACATGAACATGACCGACATTTCGGGGCGATACCAGATCGGGCGGGCTTTGATCACGCCGTAGACCGCGCCCAGTGAGGATTGGTGCAGGCTGGAGAGTGCCAGACCGAAGATAGCAAGCACCGGGGCGTAGTGATGCAGGTGTTCCATCCAGGCGGCGAGTTTTGGGTATTTGGTTCGCAGCCATTCAAAGGATGCCACAATGGGAGCAACTTCAAAGAGCAGGACGGTGAAGTACAAGCCCACACACATGGTCACTTCCCAGAGCAGGGAGTGGGTGTTCCAGAAGACGAAGGACTTCCAGAAACGGTCGGGGCGACCAATGTCTAGCAGCAGGGCGAGCATGGCCATGCTGTAGCCCGTAAAGCCGATGAAGGTGGCGGTGCGGGCGATCGGTTCGTAGCGCTTGAGACCGAAGAGATAGACGATGGCGCACATGCTGAACGCGCCCGCCGCCATGGCGATGGAGGAGAGGTCGATGGTGATCCACAACCCCCATGGAACATGGTCGGTCAGGTTGGTGATGCCCAGCCCTTTCCAGAAGACGGTCAGCCCGGCAATGAGTGCCACCATCAGGATCAGACCGAGGAAGCCCAGCCAAAGTCCCCAGGGGGTAAAGATATTTTCACGAATGGTTTTCAGGATCGTTTTCATTTCAGCCCTCCACGGTTTGGGTGCCGTTCACAGGGATGTAGTACACACGCGGGTTGGTTCCAAGATTTTCGCGCAGGCGGTAGGACGGGTTATCGCGCAATGCCTGGCTGACCTTTGAGTTCGGGTCGTTCAGGTCGCCGAAGATGCGCGCGCCGGTTGGGCAGGCAACCACACAGGCGGGGGTGGCGGCGGGGTCTTCACCGGGGGTGAGGTTCAGCGCCAATCCACGGTCGATGCGCTGGTAACAGAACGAGCATTTTTCCGGCACCCCGCGCGGACGGCGTTCCACTTCCGGATCGCCGTATTGCGGCACATAGGGATTCTCGCCTTCGAATTTTTCCCAGTTGAAATCGCGTGCTTCGTACGGGCATGCCACCTGGCAATACCGGCAGCCGATGCACAGGTCGTAATCCATCATCACAATGCCGTCGTCGCGGTAGTAGCTTGCGCCCACCGGACAGACCTCGACACAGGGCGCGTGTTCGCAGTGCATACACGGGCGCGGCAGGTAGACCTTCTCACCGTTCACTTCACCGGCTTCGATCACCTGGGTCCAGTTCATTTCAGGGTTGATGTCGTTGTTGGCGTTGCATGCCAACTGGCATTGCTTGCACCCGATGCACTTGGACTGGTCGATGACCATTGCCCATTGATGTTCGCCTTTCGGACCTTCGGAGGCTGCCACTTCC
>JBAIYF010000344.1:0-2782 GCA_037916115.1 Anaerolineales bacterium | reverse complement strand
TCGAGGTTTTGCTCGCCAAGTTTTATCAATGTGGCGAGTTCTTTTTCCCAGCGGCTCTTGCCATTGGAAAAACCATGCGTGAGCGACGCGGCACAAAAACCGCCGTTACGTCCGCTGGCACCGATGGCAACCTCCCCCGCTTCGAGCAGGACGACATCCCGGTTCGGGTTGGCTTGCTTGGCTTGCAGCGCCGTCCATAGACCGGTGTAGCCTCCGCCGATGATGGCGAGGTCGGTTTGGATCTGGGTTGTAAGAGGTGGGGTTGGTTCAGGTTTGGCGGAGTCATCCAGCCAAAAAGGGGTCAACTTCACATCCGCAATCGCCCGCAGACTCTCCGGGCGCGGAGTGGTTGAGAAAAACATGGGGTCTCCATTTTCGCGGGCTGCCCATTTCAAAAGACAGCCTCAAAGATTTGCCCAAGTGTACCGGAGATGTTCGAGTTTCGTCAAACTGCACAATTTCTTCAATTTTCGCTCATTCTTGCCCGTGAAATTCATGATAAAAAATGTGAGATATCAATCTTTGATACAAAGGGAACTATGAAAATAAAACAAAAAGTAAAACATCTAAAGCCTTCATGGTTTTGGATTCAAGCTGCGGAAATATTGCCTACAGTGTTTGTGGCTGGAATTCTGGCAATGGTTGGTATTTTGATAACTTTTATTGTTTCTCACGTTACAGGCTATCCAGTCTGGAAGTTGGCAAAAGATCCGGCTCAGATATTGAATTTCCCGCCATATATTGGCATGTTATCGGGATTGGGGGTTCTTTGGTGGATGGCAACAGCTGCCATCAGTCTCTTTGCCAGCGCAGTGATGAAAAAACATAGAGCTCCCCTACAAAACCGGCTATTTCTTTTGGCTTCGGGCGTATTCAGCCTGATCCTCGCCGTGGATGATTTTTTTCTTCTTCATGACGAAATTCTGCCGCAGATATTTCATACCAGCGAGGGTGTCTTTTATCTGATTTATATTGTGTTCATCATGATGTATATCCTCGTTTTTATAAGGAATATATATAAACATGAATTTCTTCTGTTCTGGATATCGATCTTTTTTCTTGTTCTCTCACGGTCTTATTGGATTTTTCTCCCCATATTAAACAGGTTCAACTCACCAGCCGATATTCTTAAGCACATAGGGATCGTATTTTGGCTGGCATATTTCTACCGTGTTTCCTTAAGTGAAGTTTTGGCGCAACACAAAACACCCTGAACAGCGTGATTGAGATAAGCGTGATGGTATTCTCGCAGACCGCTCATTTCAGGTCTGCTCAAGGGTAATTGGATGGACCAAGCCATTAGAAAAGCAAAGGCACAAAGGAGTCTCTGTGCCTTTGATCGTTATTTCAGGTTTAGTTTTTGCTTTAACCAAGCTCTTCTATCCTTGGTGGACTCGTCATTCAATCCATGCCCAGATTGATAGACTTTCTTTTCTTTCGGCTCGTTGGCGGCGGCAAAGAATTCGTCCGCGCGTTCGAGAGGAACGTGGGGATCGTTATCACCGAATTGAAAGAAGACTGGCGCGGGTGCAAGGTTTGGGATGTGCGTGATCGGGTCGATGGCAGACATTTCGGAGAGAAAGGCTTCTCGTGCCGCACCTTCTAATTTGGGCAGATACAGGTACCAGTCTGGGAAGCGAGGCGTGGCAGCCATGATGACGTAATGAGTCGGGCGTTTGTCCAAACTGCCGGAGAGGACTCCATACATCCCGCCAAAGTCGTGACCGACCAAAGCAAAGCGAGTCAAGTCTGCGTTCGGTTGTGAGGCGAGAAAGTCGATAAATCGGCGTTGATTGACCACTTCTTCCATTGAGTTTTGCATATCGTCGACTTGGGTGCGTTTGAGGAAAAAATCCGGGTCAGACCAAAGCGTTTCAACGGTGAGACAGATCGCGCCTGCCTTCGCCATCTCGATGGCTTCGTCAACAAATTGACTACGGTTAGAGTCATGTGCCTCCGGCTCATACCAGTGGATAAATAAAATCAACGGATGCGGTCCTTCCCCTTCCGGCGTGAATAACTCCGCCATACGACGATATCCAAAAGGGGTTTGAAACACCAATAACTGCTTTGAATAACCGTCTTCTTTGCGGGCAACGGGGACACGTACATCCGAGGGGTCTAACTTTGGATAATCCTTAATCTGAGCCAGCATGTTTACTCCACGCAAAAATTTTGGCTGATTATAGTAGCTTCTCTTATTTCAGTCCCCCTCCTACAGCATTGGAAAAGAGATTGATTCAAGTCGCCTTGGGCAGGAAAGATAAAAGGGTTGCAGGCACATTTCAAAGCGTCTCTGCCCTTGACAGAATAGAACAAGAGTTCTAGAATTCGCGCATTGAATTAGAACGCGCGTTCTAAAATTTTCGACAGGAGGTCGAAATGAGTTACTACCGTCAAAACCAACTCGGAGAGACACTCAAACGTCTTTGGAATGGCATCGTCCACAACCGCCAATTCAACCGGGGCGCCGCCTGGGGCATGATGATCCTTGGGGCTCTGCTGGCGTTCGAGGTCTTCAACTTCAGCACCACCCAGTATGCCCTGCACGACATGCTCGGCGATTTGAGTTTCGCGGGTATGAAGTGGTCCACCATTCTCGCCATCGCCTTCTGCGGCATCGACTTTGCAGGGATTGCACGCATCTTCACCCCCGAGCAGGGGCGCGACGAACCCGCCGAAGTCTACTACCTCTTCGGCGCATGGATCCTCGCCGCAGGCTTCAACGCCACCCTCACTTGGTGGGGCGTTTCGGTCGCCATTCAAAACAATGGAAACATCC
>JBAIYF010000343.1:0-3343 GCA_037916115.1 Anaerolineales bacterium | reverse complement strand
TTGATCGTGCTCGGCGTTGCGCTGGTGATCGACCAGGTCTTTGACAACGTTGTTTCGCCTCGAATTCTATCCAGCGCACTCAAGGTTCATCCCGCTGCTGTATTGGTTGCTGCCATCATTGCCGCCAATCTGTTCGGTATCCTTGGCGTTGTCGTTGCTGCGCCCATCCTTGCCACCGTCATTCTGCTTTGGAACTACATCATGCGCAAGATGCTGGATCTTGATCCCTTCCCTGAGCCGGAAGTGACCCACCCGCCCATGCCTCCCGGCTCACGGTTGATGGTGTCCATCCGACGCTTCTTTCGTAAATTGAATCTGCAGTCCAAAAAATAACTTTTTTCAACCTTCGGGCATTTTCGCCGATCGATACCTAATTCAGGAGTAAATATGAACAACCAGGACCCAAATACAGAAACCCTCGCCGAAACCGAGAACTTCATGGCATGGCGTGCGGATGAACCCGATGGGGAGACCACCTACTATCTCCAATTGGGGCGCGCAACTATCAACTTTTTCATGGAAGAGTGGGATGAACTCCGCGCTTCCATCCGCGAACTGAAACAAGCCAAACCCGACGAAGAAGGTATGTACGCCGTTTCTTTCGACAACGTGGATGTTTGGATGGACGGCGAAGACTGGTCTGAATTTCTTAGCCTTTTGCGTGATCTTGAATAATACGTGTTCAGGTGACAGTCACTCAAGAAGTGACTGTCACCTTTTAATGTGCAAAGGGTATCCGTCATGAATCGACAAAAACTCTTTTTACGAACAACATTTGCATTGTTCGCGGGGATTGTCATTTCATTCACCCTCGCGCGGGACTATTTTGGGCTTGATACCCGCGCTCTTGTGGATCAGCTTTTCCTTGTACTTGTTCCGGCGGCTGCGGTTTTTGTCTGCCTTATGTACCTGATGCCCGCGTTTGAAAGTGCTCTTTTGGGTGCTTCCGTTTTTGTCCGCAGATTTATTTTTGTGTGGTCGCTCGTTTCTGCATTTTTCGTAACCCTTATTTCCGGTTTCTCGCTTTATTTCCTCTTTTTCCTGTTCATTCTTTTTCTTCTTGCTTCGATTCCTGCTGCTCATTTTCTGCAAGCCCTTCAAGAAGCAGGCGGACGTACCCGCGTCTTTGGCGCGTGGATGTTCGCTTCCGTTTTTTGTTTCCTCTTCGTCAGCTTTCTCGACGATTTTTATTCCAGCCCGCTTGAGGTCATTCTTCTGACGCTTCTTCTGCAAGCGGCTCTTGGCGTGGGTGGATATTTCTTCATGGGCAGGGTACGGCGTGTGGCAGATGAACGCTGGTTCGACGCGCTCATCCATTTTGGATTGTTCGGTTTGATGCTCACCTTTATCATCTGGTCGTTCAATACTGCCCAAGTCATTTCGATCTTTCCTGCTGAATATTTCCTTTTGAACGAAGGTACAAAAAGCGTATTCGCTTTTTCCATCCTGCTTGTCTTGCCGTGGCAGGGATGGCTGCACATCAAATTGAAGTTCAGCGGATTTTATAATTGGCTCAAGCAGACGAAGGTGTATGAATACGTCAGCGCCAACCTGGCGGGACTTTCGCTGGCGCTTTCTTTTTTTGTGTTGTATCTCGTGCTGGCATCCGTTTTCAACCTGACGCGTTTCGATGTGGACGACGTCTACTTTGATGCCGATCATTTCAATTACCGCCTGCGCCTCACCACCGACACCTGGCAGGATTTTTACTGGCGTTCCGTTCATCCTTTCATGATTCTGCTCTTCCGCCCGCTTGTGGATCTGTTCGCCCTCCTGCTCAAAGGCGATAAGCTCTGGGGTGCGTATGTCTTCGTTGCCTTGGGTGGCGCTGCATGTGTGTACCTGGTGTGGATGTTCATCAAATCGGTGACGGGAAACTCGGTCTATGCTTCGCTCATTGCCGCCCTGTTGGGATTAAGCGCCTCACACCTTGTCTTTGGCTCGTTACTCGAATCGTACATTTTCCTCGCTGCGAGTTTGCTTCTGTTCTTTGTGTTGCTGCTGAAAGATAAACCCCTGCCCGCCCTCATTTCCGCCAGCCTTGTCACCATTGGCATTACCCATTCGAACTTTGTGCAGAATGCCATTGCGCTTTTTACGGTAAAGCCGAATATCAAACAGATGTTTCGCTTTGGGGTGACGGTGATGGTCTTTTTGGTCTTGTTCACGTTGGCGAATAATCTTTTATACCCCGATGCACACCCGTTCTTCTTTGTGCCATCCACGCTTCAGGCGGAGGAGAGCAACCTGTATCCGTTGAATCAGTTACGGGTCTTGGCATTGACGCGGGCGTTCTTCTTCCATAATGTCGCCGCACCCGATCCCATCCTGCATACGGGTGAGATCCCCTTTGTTCAATTCCGTTTTTTCAAACCTGAGATCGATGAGTTGAGCCGCTATTACTGGCCGATCCAAAAAGCGACTTCGCGGTTTTGGATGTTGTTGCTCCTGCTGGGGGGGGCAATGTTCCTGTTCAATGCCCGCAAAGACTCGCATTTGCGCCTGTCATTCGCGTTGATGGGTTGTATGGCATTCAATATGCTCCTGCATTTGCGCTATGGCAAGGAGTTGTTTCTCTACACGCCCAATTGGACTTATGCATTGATATTGCTTCTCGGTTTGGCATGGCGACCCTTCGCAGACAAACGCTGGTTCCAATTCGCCCTTCTTGTTTTTCTTTTCCTGCTCGCGTGGAATAATGCCTCGCTCCTCATTACCATTTTTGAAGTTCTATCGGCACAGGTCTGATTTGGGCATGTGGTAGACTCCATCCGCCTGACCCATGAAAAGCAATAATTTCGACTACTCTCCACTAAAACGCTTGATCCCCGCCTGGTTGTTGGGCATTCCAATGGGGTACATTACGCTGGGTTTTCTGGATTCGTACTACAAGACCTTTCTGGAAATCCTGCTGGTTTCCTTTGTTCTCCAATCCATTGTTTCACTTTTTGTTTATTTTGTATTGGGTAGGTTCGCGCTGAAGTTTCGCAGCAGCCGCGCCGATTTTGTCCTGTCGTTGGTGTTGGGCTTTTCTGTCCTGCTGTTCTTTGCCCGTCTGGTTCAAATGGCGGCGGGCTTTCCCAAGCTCTTCGATGTTTCGGCGTATGTTCTAGCTCCTGAAACGCTGACCAGTTTCATGGTCGGGTGTGCGGCGGCGCTTCCCGCTTCTTTGTGGATGTGGTCCGTGTTGCGCCGAGCCGAGTTTCATCAATCCCGTTTTTATCAATTCGTGGACGCAAACCTTGGCGGCATTCTGATTGCCTTGTTGTTCTTTGGCGTGTACTTTCTGCTTGCATCCATTTTCAATCAACCCGTTTTCCGCTTTGATGATATTTTCTTCGAC
>JBAIYF010000342.1:0-14638 GCA_037916115.1 Anaerolineales bacterium | reverse complement strand
GGCGGGGTGCGCTTTGCCCGCGAAGATGATCTGTACCGGCATGTTGGGGCGGTTGATCAGTTCGAGCAGGCGTTCCACATCGGAGAGGACAAGGCTGGCGCGTTTGTAGGTGGCGAAACGGCGGGCGAAGCCGATGGTTAAGGCGTAGGGGTTGATGAGCACGCCCGAAGCAACCACCTGAACCGGGTGGAAGCCGCCATGAGTCCAGCGGTCGCGCACACGTTCCTTGAGGTAAAAGGCGAGCTTACGTTTGAGATGCAGGTGGACGCCCCAAAGTTCTTTATTTGGGATCTGGTCGATTTTTTCCAACAGTTCATGGTCGTCGAGGTTGTCGTACCATGTATCGCCGAGGTGCTTTTCGAGCAGGTTGTTCATGCGGCGCGCCATCCAGTTGCGGGTGTGGACGCCGTTGGTGACGTGTTGAATGGGCACATCTTTCACGTCGCGGTCACTCCACAGGAACTTCCACATATCGCGGGAGACTTCGCCATGCAGTTCAGAAACGCCATTCGAACCGCCAGAGAGTTTGAGCGCCAGTACGGGCATGGAGTACATGTCGCCGTGTGGGGTGTTGTGCTTGGCGACGTCTACGAATTGCTCGCGGGTGAGACCAAGTTCACCCCAGTAGGTGCCGAGGTATTTGTCGATCAGCCAGAGCGGGAATTCGTCGTTGCCAGCAGGGACGGGGGTGTGGGTGGTGAAGACGTTCTGTCCGCGGTTCTTTTGGGCGGCATCGGCAAAGGTAACGCCTGAAGCCACTTGTTCACGAATCCGCTCAAGGGTCAGGAAAGAGGCATGCCCTTCGTTCATGTGCCAGACGGCGGGGTCGTATCCCATTTCGCGAAGAGCGCGGACGCCGCCAATTCCCAACAAAACTTCCTGCATTACGCGGCGGTCAAGGTCTGACCAGTAAAGGCGGGCGGTGAGCAGGCGGTCGTAGTCGCTGTTGCCTTCCACATTGGAGTCGAGCAGGTAAAGTGGAACCCGCCCAACGCGTACTTCCCAAATTTGGGCGGTGAGTTTTCGATCGGGGAAGTCAAACGAAACGGTGACGGGTTTGCCGTTTTTCTTGACGAGGGAAACAGGCAGGTTGTCGAAATTGAGCGGGTTGTTGAGGGCTTCCTGCCAGCCGTCTTCCGTGATGCGTTGGGTGAAGTATCCCTGTGCATACATGAAGCCGACGGCAATGAACGGCAGACCAAGGTCGGAGGCTTCCTTGAGGTGGTCTCCGGAAAGCACACCCAAACCACCAGAGTAAATGGGCAGGGTTTCATGCAGCCCGTATTCCATGGAGAAGTAGGCGATGGGTTTTTTCAGGTCGGCGTGAGTCTTTTGCGACCATGACGTTTTGCTGAAGTATTCATCGAAGTCAGCAAAGAGTGCGTCGTATTGTTCGAGATACTCTTTGTCTTTTGCAAGCTGGTTCAGGCGTGCACGGCCGACCTCATTGAGCAGACGGATGGGATTATGACCGAGGCGTTCCCATAGGTCGTAATCGACACGACCAAATAGATTGGATGCTTCTGGATGCCAGGACCACCATAAGTTGGTGGCAAGTTCGCCTAGGCGCGCGATGCGTTTGGGCAAATCGAATTTTTGAGTGGGTGAGGTTAGGAATTCCATAGTTTTAGATGATACCGTAAAGTTTTTTTATGTCGAGTTATTGTAAGGGGAATTAGTTTATTGGTCAAACTAATGTCTGGGCTTTTTTATGATTTGGCAGAGAGAACTTATTTGCAGAGAGGTGGAACGGAAATTTGGGAGGAGGTGCAGAAGTGTATTTTTGTACTTTGCGCCTTCTGTATTAATGAAGTTTTCACTGATTCTCTGTGAATTAATATACAAGAGGGTGGAATATTAGATAAAACCTGTGCAAATTAAGAGCAAGTTGATAAAGTTAAGAATGATAAATGCCTAAGAATACCTAGAAAAACGTTGATTTTTGAAAAAATCAATATAAAATAGCGTCTATACATTTGCAAAACATGTGCAAATGCTTATCAAACCTTTAGAGAAGAATGGAGAGAAAAGTTTTATGAAACGCAATTCCCTGTTCGTTGGACTGCTCCTGGCAGTTGCCCTTGTGTTGGCGGCTTGTGCGCCCGCTGCTACCCCCACCCCCGAGCCTGAGCCTACTGCCATGCCGGAACCCACTGCCACACCCGAACCTGAACTTTTAGATATTGTTGACACCGCTGTTGCTGACGGCCGCTTTACTACCCTGGTCGCTGCGGTGGAAGCTGCGGGTCTGGTTGAGACTCTCAAAGGTGAAGGTCCCTTTACCGTTTTTGCGCCCACCGATGATGCTTTTGCCGCTCTGCCTGAAGGCACCGTGGAAAATCTGCTCAAGCCGGAGAACAAGCAGGCTCTTACCGACATCCTGACCTATCATGTGGTTGCGGGCAAGGTTATGGCTGCCGATGTTACCGCCCTCACCAGCGCCACCACCGTACTTGGCAAGGACTTGACCATCAAAGTTGATATGGGCAATGTGTATATCAACGATGCCAAGGTCATCATCACCGATATCGAAACCTCCAACGGTGTGATCCACGTCATCGACTCTGTGCTCCTGCCGCCTACTGAAGAAGCCAACACCATTGTGGATGTGGCTGTTGCAGATGGCCGCTTCACCACCCTGGTCGCTGCTGTGGAAGCCGCGGGTCTGGTCGAGACGTTGAGCGGGGAAGGTCCCTTCACGGTCTTTGCTCCCACTGACGATGCCTTCGCAGCCCTGCCTGCCGGCACGCTCGACAGCCTGCTCCTGCCTGAGAACAAGCAGCAGCTCACCGACATCCTGACCTACCATGTGGTTTCCGGCAAGGTTATGGCTGCAGATGTGGTCAATTTGACCAGCGCCACCACCGTGCTTGGCAAAGACATTACCATCACCGTTCGCGATGGCAAGGTCTTCCTGAACGACACCGTTGAAGTCATCATCACCGACGTCGAAGCCTCCAACGGCGTGATCCATGTGATTGACGCGGTTCTCCTGCCGCCTCAATAAAATTCTCCTCTTGTGTTGTGGGTTTGTACGTAGAAAGGACGGGCTGGGCAGCCCGTCCTTTCGATTCTAAAATAGGAAGCTGGCTTTATCTTGCATTCCAGATCGTATCTGCAATGAATAGGCCTATAAAAACTGAAACAAAAGAAAGCATACCGCCTGCTGTTGTGCCTGCAACAATAGACACAATCACAGCCAACACGCTATTCCAGTTGAATTTACCGACCAGCCACTTTGGAAGCCGCCATGCCAGTATGGCGGCAAGGACGACGGCAATGCCATTGCAGGCAAAGGTGGTTGCCAGAGCAGGTCCACCGGCGCGGTCGTTGTATCCGTTCAGTGCGATCACCAGTCCAAATAGCCCAAGCGCGGCGGTGAGTAAAAGTAATAGAACCGTGATGATCGTTGAAACAATGGATGGCGTTTTATTCGACATGATTTCTCCTCGTCTAAGGTTTATGGTTTACAGTTTACGGGCAAACGGGCTTCTGTCGGCGTGGCAACAGGGACGGAGCCCACGTTTACGATCTCATGCGGGTAAAGCAGGCGTACAGTTACCGTGTATTCAATTTCATTTTCAATAAAAATGCCTGATTCATTCTTTACTATTGCAGAATAGCTTTCGGCAGCCTGGTTTCCTTCAAGGAATGTGTACGGAACCTTAGCCAACTCACCAAGTTCAAGAGAAGAATTTTCCCACACTCTGGCTTTAATGCGTTCACTGACCGCGGGGTCTCTGCCCTGCTTCACAAAAAGGATCAAGCGGTCTGGAACGTAGGCTTTGAACCCGCCCGGATTGTACGCCTCTAGGTACTCCGTGATCTTGCGCAAGGGACGTACCAGAAATTTTTTGTACGGCTCGAAGAACACCAGACTCTTTGGGCTCGTACGGTTCAGGGTCAAATAATAAAAACGTCCTTCATCGACTTGTTGAAACGCATCGCCAAAATTGTATAAGGGATTGGTTTCATCGGTGGCGTTCGAATCTTCCAATGTGTAAAAGCCCAAAAACTCCAACCGTTCAACGATGCGGCACACATCTTTGGTGCTCAAATAGCGGGTCTGGACTTTCGAGTCGCCGGAACGTGACGCAATGATCTGTCCATCTGTGTAGATGACAAGCAGCGGCTCTTCCGTCAGCCCGAATTGATCCGCCACCTCAGGCGGACTCGACACCGAATACTCAAACCAGACCTGCTTCCACGGGTAGGTTGCGAATACCGGTGTAGGACTTGGCGTTAGCGTAGGGGTTGCCGTGGGGCGGGGAGTCCGTGTAAGGGTGGGGGTGGGAGGCGGGGCGGTTGGTGTGGGCGTTGCAAACAGTGGCTGGAATCCGCACCCTGAAAGCAGGAGCATGCCGATCATCAAAATAAAACAAAAGCGGAAGTTCATAACGAGACCTCCGCTAATTATAGCCCCTGCTTGAATGGAACTGTTTATTGGGGTTTGCTCATACGAAACGTCACAACCCCGACCACAATGGGAACGATGACCAACGCGCAGGAAACTGCCAACATGACCAACCCATAAGGCAAAATAAGGTCTGGCGACATCCCTTGCGAACCCTCCACGAACCCGGCGCGAAAGTCTGGGTTGCTTGCGCCGAGCACGGTTGTAGTTCCCATGAAGCATAGGAAGAGGCTGGGAATTCCGCACAGAAGCGCGGACCCTACGGTAAGGATGGTAGCAATGGTTCGGTTCATTTGTTTCTCCAATCTCTATTTATCCAACATTCCCGACCAGATCCAGCTCGGGCGCGATCTTACGCATGGCGAGGATAACATTATCGACATGTTCCCAGATGTCGACGCCAAATTCCTTCGCCGCATGTTCCATTTCTTCGCGATTGGTTCCGGCGGCGAAGGCTTTGTCCTTCCACTTCTTTTTAACGGACTTGGCTTCAAGATCGAACAGCGAACGTGACGGGCGGACGAGAGCCACTGCGGTGATCAGTCCGGTCACTTCATCGCAGGCGCAGATGGCTTTGCGGCGCGGGGTATCGCGCGGCATGTTGAGATGATCTGCATGGCTCAGAATGTCCTGAATAATATCTTCGGGTACGCCGCGTTCCCGCAGAATGGGCGCGCCTGCCTGCGGATGTTCTTCGAGCGTGGGGTGAATCTCCCAGTCAAAGTCGTGCAACAGACCGATCAACCCCCAGGTTTCCACATCCTCACCGAACTTTTCAGCATAAAAACGCATGGCGGCTTCAACAGAAAGCATATGCCGCACCAGACTTTCACTTTTGACGTATTCACGTACAAGGGCAAGGGCTTCTTCGCGATTCATATATTCTCCATGAGTTGAAAGTCAATCCGCAGATTTCACAGATAAAAACTGTTTTGTCTTGTACTCTGTGGATGGTTTTACTGTATCGGTTCCGGGTCGCCCAACACCGGTAGAGGTTTGGTGACCATCAAATCCCACGCTGCCTGGAACACAGCGAACGTCTCGCGGAAGTTCCACCATATCCGTGAACGTTTGAGGAAGGAACGGTTATCTGCCTCCACGCCAACCGCATCGACTCCGAACCAGTTGCACAGGGTCAACGCGCGTGGCATGTGAAAGTTCTGTGTGACAAGAATGGCGCGATCCACGCCGAAGATGTGCTTTGCCCGGTAACAAGTATCGTAGGTGCGCCTCCCGGCATAATCGAGCACAATGTCCTCATCCGGTACACCGCGTTCAAGTGCATATTGCCTGCCCGCGCCTGGTTCGTTGTAACTTAGCTCACGGTTATCGCCGCTGATAAGTATCTTTTGCACTTTACCGGCTTTGTACAAATTTACCGCCGTCAACATACGGTCACTCAATACGGGTCCGGCAGAGCCATCCCACAACAAACCTGCGCCAAAGACGATCACAACCCGTTCTGCGGGAACCTCTTCAACTTCAAAAGTTCGGGGTTGGGCATACAGCCACATAACAAAGCGCGGCATGAGCAACCCAATGGCGGTCAACCCTCCCAGCACCAGAACCGTGTGCCATAGAAAAACAAACAGCCTTTTTAGCATCGCGTTATTCTATCAAATCCAAAAGAGTTAAATTAGAAGCCTTTACCAGGGTAATGAATTCCGTGTATGCACTATCTTCCACGGGCAGCATCTCATCAAACCCATAAATGGTTTGTAGTGTGTTTTTTCCTTCAGGGGTGGACATGAAATCGATGAACACGCGCTGTATGTTGCGGCGCACATCAAAGGACAGATTTGGGGAAATGACAATCGTCTCGTACGGGATGATCTCAGGAATGCGCCACACCACACGCACTTTATCCATTACATCGGGATAATCCGCCTCAAGCACGGGCGATGTTCGGGCGTCGATGAATGTCGCGCCGAAGTCGCAGATATCATCCGCGTAGACTCCGCGTACCACATTGGGCTGACCTTCGAGAAACGCTCCGGCTCGTACCTGAACCTGTGCCTGATTCAGCAACCCAAGCGGAATGACATGTCCCGAAGGCGAGACTTCGTCACTCCAGCAGGGCTTTTTATCTGCAAACTGTTGCAAGGCTGAAGCGGCATCGGCGGTGTTTTGTCCGCTTTCCTCGTCATAATAAACAGCAAACTCACTCTCACGATTAACAATGAGTTGTGCGCCATAGAACATTTCTCCATTGCGGACCTGCGCCAGCATGGCGCTGGCGGCATTGTTCTCGAAAGCCAATGCGTACCCCAAAGGAGAGAGCACTGCGATATTTGCGTTGCCTTTTGCCATCGTTTCGATCAGGGAGTCTTCCGAGGCGGGAACGATGGTTACGACCTTATACCCCGTCCGTGCTTCAATAAAGGCGGCGAGGACATTTCCCGCTGCGATGACTGTCTCGTTGGGTGCGGTGGAGGGAGGCAGGGCGAGGATCAAAGGATTCTGGTCTGAACCAGGCACGGGCGTGGCAAGAGGCGTTTGTGTAGGGGCGAAAGTTGGCGTAGATGCGGAAACAGCCGTGGGAGTCGCCAGAGTCACCTGCAACGGAAAGGAACATCCAAGCGTAAATAGGAGTGTTATTAATAATGAAGTGATTTGTTTCTTACAGGTTTGTTTGTATGCGTGCATAATGACCTTGCTATAATAGACGCATCGAAAGGAAAAAAATGAAAAACACATTTAACACGATCATGTCCATCCTGATTTTAGTGGTACTTGCTGCCGGGGTCTATTTTATCGTACAGACCGTGCGCGAGACCGCTATTGCCGCTCAGCAGCCATTCGAACAGGTGAGTCAGGCAAATCAGGCATTGCAGACACAGGTGGCACAATTGGCGAACCCAACTCCCACCATCATCCCTGACCCAGTGACATATATCAATGAGATTCGTGCGCTGGCTCGTCTGGAGACCATTCAATACAGTGTGGAGAAGGTCATCACTGCCGAGGTTGGGCAGGGCACGTTTGGTTTTGCGTTCGGAGATAGGCTCCTGTTTGTGGCGCATGGCATTGTGATCGCGGGTATTGATATGGAAAAACTGCAGCCTTCGGACATGCGTTTTGATGGGCAGGTGTTGTATGTGCGTTTGCCCCCCACTGAGATTTTCATCGCCACGCTGGATAATGAAAAATCATATGTCTATGACCGTGAGACTGGTTTGCTGACGCAGGGGCAGGTGGACCTGGAGACGCTGGCACGCCAGACCGCGGAGGACGAGATCCGCAAAGCTGCGTTGGAAGATGGGATTCTGACCCAGGCAAAGACAAACGCAGAGTCGTATTTGCTCAAGTTCTTCAATGCGCTTGGGTATAAATCGGTGATCTTCGAACAATAAACTCTACAGCAAAGTAGGTCATGCTTAAAGCATGACCTACTTTTTTCTCTATGGGTTGCAACTGACGGGGAATGTAACCTGTTCCACCATTTCATTGGGGGTTAGTATCTTCAACTTCACCCAGTATTCGTTTGGCGAGTTGATCTGGTAATACTCATTGATGATTTGTGTGCCTGCCTGCTCGAAAATAAGCGTACCCACATCAGAGACGGCGCCTGTGCTGGCCTCCCACTGCCATGTGAAGAGGGTCGGTCCATTGGCGGTGATGGCGGCTTCGAAGAAGACGGTCTGCGGAAAGTCGCTGCATGCGACGACGATGCGGCTCGGTTCCACGCGCAGTTCAGCTTTTGTGATGGTGATGAACGGGGCGGGGACGACCGGCAGGAGGGAAACGTCACCGCGTTCCTCGATCACTTCAGATGAAACCCAACATGTGCCGCCGGGGTTTATGGGATCTTCCACCAGCCACCAGGTGGATGTGTCGTTTCGCCCAACGGCGGTCAGGCTGCGTCCGCTGCGAATTTCATTCAAGTTCAGGTACACCGTGCCCGGACCAAAACGGCAGTTGGCAATTTCTGCATTGACCTGCATGGTGAGTTCCACTGGTGTTGATGTTGGTGGCAGAGGTGTCGGCGGGGGGATGGTTTGGGTGGGTGTGACAGTTTCGGTCGCGGGCAGAGGCGTGGATGTTTCCGTGCCTCTGCATGCGGTCAAGAAGAGTAGTCCTGCCAGCAGGACAAGGCGTTTCATGATTTCCTCCATACATACAATGTGGCGATGGGCTCTCTCCGTCGGCGTTGGAGAGAAAGGGCGATGCGTGGGACCGCCCGTTGCTATTTAAATGTAACAGGAAATTCATGGTTTTGATGCGCCATAATTTGGAAAATGGCACTGGCGAAATCTGTTCATTTATAATCACCTAAGATAAACCCTTACTGGAGGCAGTATATGATCGACTTCAAATCCAAACTTGGGCGCAAGGCATTGCGTCACCTCAAAAAAGAATACTTCGTCTGGCTCACCACCGTCGACTCAAGCGGCACGCCGCAGCCGCGCCCGGTCTGGTTCATCCTTGAAGGCGATACACTTCTTTTGTACAGCCAGCCCGGCGCTTTCAAACTCAAACATATCGTCAACAATCCCAACATCTCACTGCACTTCAATACTCCCGATGACAAAGGCGAGGAGGATGTGATCGTTTTTAGCGGTATTGCAAAGATCGATACCAAAGCCCCGCCAGTTAACAAGAATAGCGTGTACATGCGCAAATACCGTTCGGGCATTAAAACACTTGGTTCCACGCCCGAACAATTTACAACGGCGTATGCCACGGCAGTTCGCATCACACTTACCTCCCTGCGTGGATGGTAACATGACAAACGAGCAGATCATCCAAAAAACGGCTGAATACATTAAACAGGAATTTTCAGACGACTCCTCCGGGCATGATTGGTGGCATATTTACCGCGTTTGGAAGAATGCCATCGCCATCTGCGAGATCGAAAAAGCGGACTCCTTTATCGTTCAACTCGCCGCCTTATTACACGACCTCGATGATTGGAAGTTCAACGAAACCGGCGACGAAACCCCGCTTCGCGCCCGTGCCTGGTTGGATTCTAACCATGTAGATTCAGCCATCGCTGATGCCGTATGCCGCATCATCACCCACATCTCCTACAAAGGCGCAGGCGTGGAAAACAAAATGGACTCGCTCGAAGGCTTCATTGTGCAAGATGCCGACCGGCTTGATGCCATTGGCGCCATCGGCATTGGTCGTGCCTTCGCGTATGGCGGCTACAAGAACCGTCCCATGTACGACCCCGACTCTCCGCCCAAGATGCACGCCAGTTTCGAAGAATACAAGAACAGCAAAAGCGCCACCATCAACCACTTTTACGAAAAACTGCTCCTGCTCAAAGACCGCATGAATACCGCAACCGCCAAACGCATCGCCGAAGAACGGCACGCTGTGATGGTGAAATTTTTAGATCAGTTCATGCTGGAGTGGGAAGGTGAAGATATTAATTGAGATAAATATTGGCATTTAAGAATTTCAAGAAAAGAGAAAAGTGAAATGAAAAAACGATACCTTGTTTTAGCCGGTGCCTTGTTTGTTGTGCTTGCCTGTCAGACCCTTATACCTACAGAAGTGCCAACTTCCAACCCAACTGAGCTACCTACAGAAGTTGATACCATTCCCACAGAAGAACCCGCCCAACTTCCTGCCGATCCATTGGCTGGCGCGCCAGGCATGGGTGATTCGTTCTATCCAAATTTTGGGAACGGCGGCTACGATACCATTCAATATACACTAGACATAACCATCAAAAACGTTGCGTCAAGTGAACTTGATGCAGTGACCACCATAGAGGCAATTGCCACCCAGGACTTAAGCCGCTTCAACCTCGACTTTGCCGGTTTCGAGATTAACAGTATTACGGTCAACGGAGAGGCGGCGCAGTTTGAGAGAAAAGGTCAGGAGTTGACAGTGATCCCCGTGCAGGCACTATCCAAAGACCAGACTTTTACTGTGGCGGTTTCTTACAACGGTATTCCCACTCCTATGACCTCAAAGGCACTGCCTTTCCCAACAGGCTGGATTGTGTACGAGAATGGCATCTTTGTCCTGAGCGAACCGGATGGCTCGGCAAGTTTTTATCCCGTCAATGACCATCCGCTTGATAAGGCAATATACACTATCATCGTCACTGTCCCCGAGCCGTGGGAGGTCGCCGCGAATGGCGTACTGCAAAACCAAACCGATAACGGCGACACGACCACCTACACCTTTACCGTCCGTGATCCGATGGCGAGTTACCTGACTACCATCAATGTCAATGACTTCGATGTAGAGACCATGAAATCGGACGCGGGGGTTCCCATCCGGAACTATTACGCTGCCAGCCTACCCGATGACATCAACAAACCTTTTGCACGTCAGGGCGAAATGATCGATTATTTCAGCGAACTATTTGGACCTTATCCTTTTGAAGTTTATGGTTCACTCGTCATGGACACTGAATTCGGCGCGGCGCTTGAAAACCAGACCATGTCCATTTACGGAATCGACATGATCGACCTTGACGACATTGAAGGCTCCGAAGCCGTGGTTGCCCATGAACTTACTCATCAATGGTTCGGCGACTCGGTCAGCGTAGCGGATTGGAGCGACATCTGGCTCAATGAAGGCTTTGCCTCTTATGGCGAAGCCCTGTGGGTCGAATACGACTACGGGCGCGAAGGTCTCAATAAATGGGCGGATAGTGTTTATCAGGAAGTGCAAAACTACCCCGAGTTTTATCCCCCACCCGGCAGCCCCGCCCCGAACGACCTATTCAATGGCGGCGTCTACTTGCGCGGTGGGCTTACTCTCCACGCCCTACGATTGGAAGTGGGTGACGATGCCTTCTTTGAAATTGTCCGCACCTACTATGACCGCTACAAATTTGGCAATGCCACCACAGATGATTTCATTGCCGTTGCCGAGGAAGTCAGTGGAAATGACCTTGGTGATTTCTTCAATGGTTGGCTCTACGACGAACAACTTCCATCTCTGCCCTAAGGAAAATAGATGTCTGCCGCAAGGTGGACATCTATTTTTTTAGCTCAAAAATATATGCCTCTTCTGTCTCGTATATCAATTGTAAATCCGGGGACCGGATTGCTGAAATTTCCAGTTGTTTCAGGGGTGAATTTACGTCGATGTCATCAGGTCTTAATACGATAAGATAATCATAATCAACATCGTTGCGAACTGCCCAATCTCTGACACATTCAACATTGTAACAGTGCTGAAACGCGATCAATTCATCGTACCAGGGATAGAAATTATCACCGTAGGTCCACTCAAGACCTTGTAATGTTGTTGCGCTTCGTTGCCCGGTCAACGCAGGGAACCATTCCTGCCAGGGGTCGGAGAACGAAAACTCACGCCCTGTGGCAAGCAGGAAAGTTTTATCACCTTCTATATTTTCATGCACCCATTCAAATAGCTTTAGGTCATCTTTTCTTAAACTGTACCCCAATAAATTGATGTCGAAGGCGAATGCTGTGACCATTAACCAGGTAAGCAAACCAAATAGCAAGGCGAGTGATCTCCTGCTTGTCAAAACCATTTCTGTTTGCTCATAATTCAGATGATTAATCCAGGCTGCCAGTTGAATAAATCCTATTGCAGCTAAGATTGAGGCGAATAACAATGTCATTCCTCCGCTGGCAAGCGGATCAATTATGAGGGCAATGATTATCCATAAAACCGGTAGGAATTCTTTTCGTTTCCATGTGACCGGCACTCCGATAAAAGCCAGCACATGTATGGGTGAAAGGTTAATGTCCTTGAACAAACCGAGTGAGAGAAGGGAGGTGTACGCTTCAAAGTTTCGTGGTCTGGCATTCCCTGCGGCAAGGATTGTCTCAATGCCATGATTGGAAACCACAACTGCCCACCATGGTGCGCTGAGAATGGCGACGCCCAATGCCAAACGCATCGCAGATAGAATGCCTTTCCTATTAAGTCCATACAGGATAAAAGCCAGTAGTCCGGCTAATACGGCATGAAGGGCAATTTGTGGATGACTGGTTACGGTTCCGACGCCAAAAAATATGGCAAGTAAAAGCTTTTGGTGGCTGTACCCTCTAAATAACCGGATTGATTGCCAAAACATCAGCAATAAAAACAACATACCCAAAGCACGGGTCAATCCGCCGCCCATGACCAGCCATAAATAAGCAGTCCAACTAAATGTATAAAATAATGTTCCCACAGCAGCGGCTAATTTCGAATTCAGCAGTTCTTTGGCAAACAAATAAAATGCCGGGATACAAAGGGTGGCAATGAATGCCGGAAGATATGTAAATACAAGCAAGTCTGAACCAGGTATAAATACCGAGGATATTGCAGCGATATAAAATCCAAGGGGTGGATATGCATATGGGATGTGGGCAAGATTGTAGGTTGTGTGTTCAGGCAGTTGAAAGTCATTTGCTCGTAGGTCTTGAGACATGACATAGAACATGCCGCCATCGTTTAGTGGAGATCCATTCACAATTGCAGGGTAAAAGCGAACGACAGCGCCAAAGAATATCGCTGTAAAAAGCAAAACCGAGGAGAGGTCTGTTTTTCGATTCATGGAACTTTGAGCATGGAGCGAACGATCGGTGTGAGCCCGGCGAAGAAGAATTCCACGGCAATGACCATCACGATCAAGCCCATCAGCCGCAGCATGACCTTGTTGCCGTTCTCACCGATGACATGCGTGACTTGTTTGGCGCCCAGCAAAAGCAGGTAGGTGAAGAGCATGATGCCGACAATAATGCCAAGCACAATGCCCTGCTCTGCCATGGTGTCAGATTCGTTCATGAGCAGGATGGAGGTGGTGATCGCGCCGGGTCCGCAGATGATGGGAATGCCGAGCGGTGTGATGGAGATGTCATTGATATATTCGTGGTTGGTCTCATCATCGAATTGCGTCCGCGTTAGGCGGGCTTGCAGCATTTCGTAGCCCATGAAGAAAAAGATCACGCCGCCCACCACCCGCAGACTATCCACTGAGATGGAGAAGAAGCGGAAGATCCACTGCCCGGTGAGGGCAAAGGCGAGCAGGATGATGAGCGAGGTGAAAGTCGCTTTGCGCGCCACGCGGTGTGATTCTTGCGGCGAGAGTTTGGATGTCATGGCGGTGAAAACGGGTACCACGCCAATGGGGTTGACCATGGTGAACATGGAGACGAAACTGAGCAGGGCAAATTCGAGGATCGGAGAGGCTGTCATGCCGTCGATTTTACCCGCCTCCCACTTGACAGAAGTCTGATTCCGCAGATAATAACCGCATCAAGGCTGTGACAGAGGAAAGTAGGCTGACGGAAGCCGCCAGAGATGTGCAAAGCAGTTGGTGAAATTGCACTCGACCGAAAGCAGTTGAAGTTCCCTCTCGAGCCGTTCGTGTGAAGAGCGTGTCAGGTGTCAAGTTCCACGTGTCATGTTTGGTAGTACGAACCGCCATCCCAGCGTTATGAGGGAAGCCGATGTTGGTCGGCACAAAGTGCATCTCACATGAGATGAATTTGGGTGGTACCACGGGAATCTTCCTCCCGTCCCATTGTGGACGGGAGGTTTTTGTTTGTATCTATCCGTCATTGCGAGGAGGGCGCTCTTCCCGACGAAGCAATCTTATGTTCAAAGGTGGAGATTGCTTCGGGCGAAAAACAAGAACGCCCTCGCAATGACGGGAACAACGGAGGCATGTATGCAGGACAAATTGAACGAAATTGAAAAAGCCGCACTCGCGGCGCTGGCGGAGGTCAACGACCCGGCGGCGGTGGAAGCCTGGCGTGTGACCCACCTCGGGCGCAGCTCGGAATTGATGGGTGTCTTTTCCGGCTTGGGCAAACTCTCGAAAGAGGAGCGACCGGTTATCGGTCAAGCCGCGAACCGTGTGAAGGTGGCGCTTGAGGCTGCGTTGGAAGAAAAAGCCGCAGCGGTCAAACAAGCCGCGTTGGAGAAATCCCTCGCCGAAGAAAAACTGGATGTGACCCTGCCCGGGCGCACCAAGCACATCGGGCGTTTGCATCCGTCCACGCAGCAGCTGCGCCGCGTGCTGAGCATTTTGGCAGAGATGGGCTTCCAAGTTTTCACCTCGCGCGAAGTGGAAACGGACGAGTACAACTTTCAGCATTTGAACTTCCCGCCGCATCACCCGGCGCGTGACATGCAAGACACGTTCTTCATCGAAGCCGAAGGGCGCGGCGACAACCCGATCCTGATGCGCACCCACACCTCACCGGGACAGATCCGCGCCATGCGCCATTTCGCCGCGACGAACCCGAACAACCCGCCGCCGATCCGCATTGCGCTGCCGGGCATGTGCTTCCG
>JBAIYF010000341.1:0-8749 GCA_037916115.1 Anaerolineales bacterium | reverse complement strand
CATCTTCGGGCAAATTAGCAGGAGTAATAACGATGTTGTATGCCGCAATATTGCGAGCCAAAATATACCCATTGCGGTCATAAATAATGCCGCGCGGAGCGGGAACACTGACTTCATTGGTGTAGTTATCCACCGCGCGTGTACGGTAGAGATCACCATCCACCACCTGTAAATTGATCAAACGGATAATAAACCCCGTCAAGACGAAAGTCACAATGATATACAACAAACCAAGCCGCCACGCCTCAAACTTGACCGGGCGGGATTCTGAACCAGCACTCATTTCCTACTCCTCAACCGGATAGACCCAATAAGACAGATCTCTCATGAAAGTGTAAACCGGCACTGACAAAAGCATATTAAGCAAAAGGCTCGGCAGGGTGACAAGCCCGGCAGCATCACCAAATGACAATGGCGTTCCCGACAATGTTAACACGACAAAAGACAGAATGTGAAAAAACAAAGTGCCGAGAAAAACAACACTGAACATCGCAAGCAGCGGAGCCTGCCATACCCGCCTTTGCAGTACCCTGGCAAGCAAAACCACCGCCAAGTAACCACCGACAGTTACCACCGGAGGCATACTCGAAACAAATCCAACCAGTAAAGCGGTCAAGACTCCCCAGTGCCAGGCCGAGTCGACCTGCTCCTGCAGCGACCATGCAGCCAACAGGATGAGTGGCAGGTCTGCATATCCATTGAGCAGTTTCACCTGGCTGACCATTGATGATTGAAGTATGACCACCAGACCCAGAAGTGGAAAGGCTATTAAGTTACGCATGAAAAATTACGGGGCGGGGGTTGCAGCCGGCTCGAGTGGAGCGATATCCACTGGGCGGAAGTTGGTAATAACAAGAACGATCTCCAGGCGGGAAAAATCCACAGCAGGTTGAACTGTCGCTTGTTGAAACAATTCAAATTCCAGTGACTGAACCGTGACAACCTGCCCAATGATGAGATCTGCCGGGTATCCACCGCCCAAACCAGAGGTAAGTATCAGGTCACCTGCTTCCACTGTTGCGTTTTGAGAGATCAAATCCAAACCGACATCGCCGGTCAGTGAGCCATAAAGAACTGCATTTGTATCAGCATTTTGTAAATAGACATTGATGGAGGATGCAGGATCTGTAATCAGTTGAACACGAGCGGCATCGGCAATTACTGCGTCGATACGCCCAACCAAACCTTGATTGGTTACAACCGGCATACCACGGCGAATACCATCATTTGAACCGCGGTTGATGATAATGTAATGAAGAAAGGGGCTTGGGTCGCGTCCGATAACAGACGCGGCTTTATAGGTACTTTCCGGGTTGGAGCGGGAGAAATCCACGAGAGCGGCGAGGATCTCAGTCTCGTTTACACGCTGCTGCAATTCAATGACCTGCGCCTGCAATTGGGAGACCTGCGCCTCCAATTCAGCATTGCGGTTTCGGAGCGTCACACTATCGCGCGGGGCAGTGAAAAAATCCTGGAAGCCCAAAAAGCGGGTGGAAATCCATGTTTGAACATCAACCAATACCGATGTAAACCCGCGCGAAGCAGAACCCAAAGCGCCGCTAAACGCCAGCACAAGGATACCGCCAACTACCATAAAAATAATCGTTGTTTGTAATGAACGGGAATTCATTTATCACCCAGCCGCCAAGGTCGGCAACTGTTGAACAAGGCTATACATGACGCGTACTACCGCGCTCCAGACCGATCAGATAGCGGGAGAGGCTGTCGAGGTCTTCAAAGACTGTGGCAGCACCGCGCGCAACACAAGTTAAGGGGTCTTCAGCAACCCACACGCGCAGTTTCAATTCATCGGTAAGGCGTTCGGCTAATCCCTGCAGAAGCGCGCCGCCGCCTGCCAGACAAATACCAATATCCATCAGGTCAGAAACGATCTCAGGTGGGATTTCATCCAGCGCATCGCGGACGGTATCAATAATGACCTGCACAGAAGCAGAGAGAGCCTCGCGAATTTCTACCGAGGAGATTTCCACTGTTTCAGGCAAACCGGTAACAAGATTTCTGCCACGTACTTCCATTGTCTTTTCAGGTTGAAGTGGGTAGGCGGAACCAATCTGCCATTTGATCTGTTCGGCAATACCGGCACCGATCAGCAGGTTGTACTTGTTGCGAAGATATTGCACAACATCCTGATCCATTTCATCGCCGGCAACACGCAGAGAACGGGAGGCAACCACGCCGCCAGTTGAGAGGACCGCCACTTCAGTAGTGCCGCCGCCAATATCCACCACCATGGAGCCGCGGACTTCACCAATGGGAAGCCCAGCCCCAATCGCAGCCGCAATCGGTTCTTCGATCAACATCGCCTGGCGCGCACCCGACGCCATAACAGCATCATAGACAGCGCGTTTTTCCACTTCGGTTACACCGGTGGGAAGACCAACGATCACGCGCGGACGAGGAAGGGGGACAACACTCTGTTCATGCACCTTGCCAATAAAATACTCAAGCATGACGCGGGTGACATCGAATTCTGCTATGACCCCATCACGGATTGGACGGACGACGATCACGTTGGCGGGCGTACGCCCGACCATTTCCTTGGCTTCGAGACCAATCGCAAGCGGCTGGCGGAGTTTTTTATCCACAGCCACCCAGGAAGGCTCATTAATAACGATACCCTTGCCGCGCACATGCACAAGGGTGTTCGCCGTACCAAGGTCAATGGCAATGTCCAGTGAAAAAAGGCCTAACAGCCAATTTATGGGGTTGAAGGCCAAAATGGGCTCCTGTGGGTGGAAATGATCTCGGTTTGAAATAACCGGATAATATTATACCATGACGAAACCCTTGGATTTTTCAATCATTGAAATGCAAAAGGGGTAAAATCTGGGGAACCCATACCCTATAACGGAGGAACAACATGACCAAATTTGCAATCGTTACAGACAGTACGTCTTATATTCCAATGGATATTGTGAAAAAGTATGAAATCACGGTCGCGCCACAGGTATTGATCTGGGAAAATCAGACCTACCGGGACGGTATCGACATTCAGCCAGCCGAATTCTACAAACGTCTCCAGGTTGCAAAGTCCATGCCTTCCACCTCCCAAGTCTCCCCCGCTACCATGCAGGAGATTTTTCAAGGGTTGGTTGACAAGGGCGTTTCTGTACTCGGCATCTTCATTTCTTCTAAACTTTCCGGCACTTTGCAATCTGCCATTCAAGCCAAAGATATGATGGGCAGTGCAGGTGAAAAAGTGACATTGATCGACAGCCAATCCACTGCCATGGGCCTTGGGTTTCAAGCGCTTGCCGCCGCCCGCGCAAGAGAAGCCGGTGCCAGCATTGAGGACTGTGCCGCAATTGCAACGAAAGCTCATGAACGTTCGGGGGTCTTTTTCGCGGTAGACACACTCGAGTTCCTGCACCGCGGCGGACGCATCGGCGGCGCTCAGCGCTTCATTGGTTCGGCACTGAACCTCAAACCGATCCTTGCTGTAAAGGAAGGCAAGGTCGAAGGTATTGAGCGCATCCGTACCAAGAGCAAGGCGCACGACCGTGTACTTGAACTTGTTGCCGAACAGGTCAAGGGCAAATCGAACATCCGTGTGGCAACTCTGCATGCCAATGCCGCGGACGAGGCAAAAAGCCTGCTTGACCGTGCTACAAAGGAAGTTTCGGCAGTGGAAAGTCTGTTCACCGAAGTCAGCCCGGTGGTTGGGACGCATGCCGGACCTGGCACGGTTGGATTGGCTTACATCCACGACTAGGTAATAATATATTTTCTTTAAGAAGATTCTTTCAGGGGTGGCAAAATTCAAATGAATGGCAAACAGGCTTCGGGTTATATTGGAGCCTGTTTTGATTCTCATCCTCCCTGCAGACGGGTATAATCGCCTGCATGACGCAAAAAATCCCTTTGGTTATTGGAATTGCAGGTGGGTCAGGTTCAGGCAAAACGACTGTAGCGCAGGAGATCTTGAGGAGAGTTGGCGCGGAACGGATTGCTTATCTTCAACACGATTCGTATTACAAAGACCTGAGGATGCTGCCTTCCTCCATTCACAAAGAGATCAATTTCGATCATCCCAATGCACTTGAAACTGAACTGCTTATAGAACATATCATAGCCCTGCGTGATTTCAAGCCTGTGGAAGTTCCCATCTATGATTTTTCGAATGATACCCGTAAGACCGAAACGTTTACCGTCCGTCCGAGTAAGGTGATCGTAGTGGAAGGCATACTTTTATATGTAGAGCCGGAACTTCGCAAGTTATTCGATGTGAAGTTGTTCGTGGATGCCGATTCGGACATCCGCTTTATCCGCCGCCTGCACAGGGATATTACCGAGCGCGGACGAAGCACCGAGTCTGTGATCGAGCAGTATTATGCAACAGTGCGTCCGATGCATTTGGAATTCGTGGAACCCTCCAAACGTTACGCGGACGTTATCATTCCGGAAGGCGGGCATAATATTGCCGCGCTGGATATGGTGACAGCAAGGATCGAATCGCTGTTGAACAAGTAGAATTCAATTCAAACAAGGAGAGAACTATTATGAGCAAGCAATGGAGCACGCCCCCCGCAATGCAGATCGACCCGAAGAAGAAGTATCGCGCCCGTATGGAAACAGACAACGGCACAATGGTGATCGAACTTTTTGCGGACAAGACCCCCGTAACCGTAAATAACTTTGTTTTTCTATCCCGTGAAGGTTTTTACGACGGTGTCATCTTCCACCGTGTGATCGCCAATTTCATGGCGCAAGGCGGTGACCCGACTGGAACCGGACGCGGCGGTCCCGGCTACCGTTTTCAGGATGAATTCCACCCGAGCCTGAAACATAACAAGCGCGGCATCCTCTCGATGGCGAATGCCGGACCGGGAACCAACGGCTCACAGTTCTTCATCACCCACCTGCCCACCCCGCACCTCGACAACCGCCACACTGTGTTCGGTGAAGTCGTGGAAGGCGAAGATGTGTTGATGTCCATCCCTGAGCGTGACCCGATGAAGGTCAATTCGCCTGCGGTAAAGATCATCCGTGTCACAATCGAAGAAAGCTAACGAACCCAAGGCGGAAAACAGCCTGCTCACCGTCATTAAACACATCCTCGCGGTGTTGGCGGTGGTTGGCATTACGCTGTATGTTTACAGCATCCGCAATCGAGTGGAGGAATTCACTGAGTACGGATACCTTGGTGCATTCATTATCATGATCATCGCCAATGCGACGGTTATTCTTCCGGCACCGGGCGTGGCAGTGATCTTCGCCATGGGCGGACTGCTCAACCCGTGGGGCGTGGCATTTGCCGCCGGAGCGGGCGGAGCCATTGGCGAACTGACCGGTTACCTTGCCGGGTATGGCGGACAGGCTGCGGTCGAGAACACACAGGTGTATAACCGCATCTTGCCGTGGGTGCAAAAATACGGCGCATGGGTCATCCTTGTGCTATCTGCCATTCCCAATCCGTTCTTCGACATTGCGGGAATTGCGGCAGGTATTGCAAAGATACCGGTCTGGAAGTTCATGCTGGCATGTTGGATCGGGCAAACCATCAAAATGACCATGTTCGCCTTCGCCGGAGCCTACTCGATAGACTGGGTCACAAATTTATATAAATGACCGAAAAGACCTGACGGGTTTCATAAACCTGTCAGGTCTCATTTTTTCATAGGAGTTCCCAATGAGTAATTACGACAAGATCGACAATTACATCGACAAGAACCTGAATAAAAGCCTGGACGAGTTGAAAAAATACGCCGCCCAGCCAAGTATCAGCGCGCAGAATCTTGGTTTGAAAGAATGTGCGCTGATCGTGAAAGAGATGCTCGAAAAGCGCGGCTTCAAATCTGA
Organism: Anaerolineales bacterium; assembly: GCA_037916115.1. Taxonomy (GTDB): domain Bacteria; phylum Chloroflexota; class Anaerolineae; order Anaerolineales; family Villigracilaceae; genus Villigracilis. Next base: position 2,929 of record JBAIYF010000341.1, on the reverse strand, counting down.
GATCATGGAAACCGATGGCGCGCCGGTGGTGTTCGCCGAGCGCAAAGGCAAAGTGGACAAGACCATCCTCATCTATAACCATTACGACGTCCAGCCGCCGGAGCCATTGGAGCTGTGGGACAGCCCGCCCTTCGAGCCGGAGATCCGCGACGGCAAAATGTACGGACGCGGCGTGAGCGACGATAAGGGGCATCTCACCTCGCGCCTGCACGCCATTGATGCCATCCTCGAACAGCAAGGCGAACTACCCTGCAATATCAAGTTCATCATTGAAGGTGAAGAAGAAACATCCAGTGTTCACTTGCATGATTTCATCAAACAAAACATTGAAAAGCTGAAAGCCGATGCCTGCATCTGGGAATTCGGCGGTGTGGACCACCGCGGACGCCCGCAGCAGTATCTTGGTCTACGCGGCATCTTTTATGTGGAGCTTTCGGTCACGTCACTTTCCACGGATGTCCACTCAGGCTTGGGTGGCAGTATCCTGCCAAACGCAGCCTGGAGGCTTGTCTGGGCATTGAACACGCTCAAAGACGAGGATGAAAAAATCCGCATCCCCGGCTTTTATGATGACTGCGTCCAGCCAACCGAACGTGACCGTGAATTCATGGAAAAACTGCCAGACATGGAAGATGAATACAAAAGACGCTTCGGCGCAAAGAACTTCCTCAAAGGCATCACCGGCGGCATGGACTTGAAGATCGAGGAAGTCTTCGTGCCGACCTGCACCATCTGCGGACTCACCAGCGGATATCAGGGACCCGGCTCGAAAACCGTTCAACCTGCCACTGCCTCTGCAAAAGTGGACTTCCGCCTTGTGCCGAACCAAAAGCCCGACGACATCTTCAAGAAACTGCGCGCCCATTTGGATGCCGAAGGCTTCAGCGACGTGGAGATCAAAGTTCTTGGCGGCGAACCCGCGGCGCGGACCGACCCAGACCATCCCTTTGTAAAACTGGTAGTCGAAACCGCCGAAGAGATCTACGATGCCAAAATGGACATCGTGCCCATGATCGGCGGATCGGGACCCAACTACCCGTTCGTGCATGACCTCGGCTTGCCCGTCGTGACCATGGGCATTGGCTACCCCGACACCAAAGCCCACGCCCCCAACGAGAACTTCTCCATTGACCAATACGCCCTGCACGCCAAGCACACAGCCAGGGTCATCACAGAATTTGCGAAGTAGGTGCAGACGATTGACGATTGACGATTGACGATTGACGATTGACGATTGACCACGGACAAAACATCCGTGGTCTTTTTTCCATCGTCGATCGTCCACGGTCCAGCATCCGTCCAAAGTGACCTAAATCACTCCAATTTAGTGACTTTCTTTTTGGGCAATCCGCGTATAATGTGTTTGTAACAAATTTCACAATAAACCTTACCCCCAATGGAGGAAACCATGTTCGTAGGCGAAAGAATGACCCACCCCGTAATCACCGTCAGCCCGGAAACCCCGGTGCATGATGCCCTCGCAATGTTCAAAAAGGAACACATCCGCCGCGCCCCGGTCGTAAAAGACGGAAAAATGCTTGGCATCGTTTCAGAGCGTGACCTGCTGAACGCATCCCCCTCGCCCGTCACCAGCCTGAGTGTGTGGGAAATGAACTACCTCATCAGCAAAGTCACCGTCAAACAGGTCATGAGCAAAAAGGTCACCACGGTCGATGTCAACACCCCCATCGAAGAAGCCGCGCGCATCATGGCAGATAACAAGTTTGGCGGTCTGCCCGTCATGCGCTCTGGCAAACTCGTCGGCATCATCACCGAAACCGACCTCTTCAAGATCTTCCTCGAACTGATGGGCGCACGCACCAAAGCCCTGCGCGTCACCGCCGAGATCGACGACAAACCCGGCACCCTTGCAAAGGTCACCAAAGCCGTGTCAGACGCAGGCGGCAACTTCGTCTCCTTCGGTCAGTTCTCCGGCGACGACAGCGCCAGCAAAATTCTCACCTTCAAGATCGAAGGCTTGAAAAAAGACGATGTCACCAAAGCCCTGACCAAATTTGTAAAAAAATTCTGGGACATTCGCACAAGTTAAACAGCAATTGTAAAAGAGCGCATGGAATGTCATCCATGCGCTCTTTTTATTTTATGGATTTGCATCCCACGGCGCAGTGCCGCGCCCACCCCCGCCTCGTAACGACATTTGAACGGGTTCAGCCACCCCGGGCAGAATCTCCGCTGTAGCCGCGAGCAGACCGAAGCAGCCCGCGATCATCATATCCCCAAAAGGGACGGCGAAATAAGGTTTCAGTTTATTCGTAGATTGGGAATTAGTAAACATAGAACGCCGTGGTCCTGTTACCACAACATCAAAGTCATCTCGTCCAAATTCAAATACTTCATCCGAATACATCAACGCGCCATGACCCAGATCATCAAAGACATCCTCATGCTTAAGCGAACCATCTGCCAGTTTGCGAATCAATCCTTCAAGTTTGGGTAAGTCAATTTCGCCTGTATGATGCTCAAAAACACCTTCAATGCCCTGCTCGCCCAAACGGAACGCCAATGTATGGAAGTTGCCAACATTGCAAACGATTCTATTCTTCTGCGCAGCAGCCACCGGGTCGAAGCCAGCCCCCAACACCGCCGCCGGAGCCGTATCCATCACCACCAGCGGACAGGGCAGGTCTCGCGCCGAATCTGCAACGGCTTGCAAGCGGGTCATAATGGTTGGAATGGCATTGGAAAGAAAAGCGAAGGAAGAAAGCGAATTCCTTTTGCGAATGCGCTCATCGAGATAGTCAAAACGGAATTGCCGGTCTGAAACACCCGCGGGCGCATTGCCGTGGTCAAAGACGGCGACAGCCACTGCCGCAAGGTCATCGAGGGATACGCCATAATCTGCAAAGGTTTTGGAAAGCAAAGAAAAGTCAAAATCCTTCAATTCAAATCTTTCGACCTTTGACTTGAG
>JBAIYF010000340.1:0-6798 GCA_037916115.1 Anaerolineales bacterium | reverse complement strand
ACCGCCTGGCTGGCGAGACGAATTGGAAAACCGCTCATTACCTTGTGCGCATCAAAGACGGGCGTTTGGTTGGAAGTTTATTCAACCTTTCTCAAAGCACAACGTATGAAGTGAAGGTTTCAGACGGGGTTTCAGATATCACCGGTTCGTTTACTACACAGGCAAATGAACTTGCCTTTGCCCCAACAAATTTTATCTACGTCAATGCCGCTTCACCTGCCGGAGGTGACGGCTCTGCTTCTGCGCCGTTCCGTACCATTCAAGAGGGAGTCAATCGTGCTGTGCCTGGCACTCAAGTGTTGGTTGCGGACGGGATCTACAATGAGTCGGTTACGTTTCCGGCTTCGGGAATGCCTGGGAACTGGATCCAGGTCAAGGCGCAGGGAGGAGGCGCGGTCCTTGATGGCTCCATTTCCGTTGCCAAGGAAGACTGGTATCCCTATGAGGGCAAGAACAAAGTCTGGTATACGAACGTGGGTCCGATCAAATACCTTGCGCGGAATGGACTGCGATTTTACAAATATGATTTTTTGCCCGATCTGATAAACGAGCGGGGACATGACGGCTCTGCCGTGACCGAGGGCTGGTTCTACGACCCAGCCAAAGGTCGCCTCTACGTCCGCATCAATCGTGAGCCTTATAAATATACATGGAATGTTCCGCGCTACAATGCTGCTTTTCAGGTGGAGGGACGTGATTGGATCTGGGTTGAAGGGTTTGAAATGCGTTTTTATGGAACTGACTTTGGCTGCGGGGTTTGCTCGCTTAACTCATCGCATGTGGTCATCCGTAAGAACAAGATCCACAACGTTCAAAACCCGGTGTTCGTGGAATGGACCGGCGGCGAAGACCGCGGTAACGACACACGCATTGAATATAACGAGATGTATGACCCGTTGGATGGCACATGGACATGGGGCATGGCAAAGGGAACATCGATGGAGTCGACTGCGATCGTGCTGCGCGGGCATATGGGGGCAATTGTGCGGGGCAATACCATCCATCATTATTTCAATGGCATTTACACCAGCTCATCTGCAAGTTTGGGTAACCCAGGCGTTGCATTTGATGCCGATATTTACAACAATACCATTTATGCAATTACGGACGATGCCCTTGAGCCGGAGGGGACATGTGTCAACCACCGCTTCAGGAATAATTTTATCAATGCCACTCTCGTGGGCATATCGCTTGCCCCCATTAGCATGGGACCGGTCTGGGTGACGAACAACGTGTTTACCAATTACACGGGGCGAAGTATTAAGTGGGATAAAAATTCGGACGGCTGGGTGATGATCTATCACAACACAAGTTGGACGAGTTATCCGGTCTTGAACTCTTTGCAACTCATAAGCCCGGTGTACAACACCATCATGCGCAACAATATTTTTGAGGGAATGGGTTATTCTTTCGAAGCACGGCTGCCCGGCGCCGCCAATAATGATTGGAACTATAACAACTGGGTCACCACAACATCTGGTCCCCGCTTCAAATGGGAAGGCACCGATTATTTCACGATGAATCAGCTTTGCCGTAGTACCGGGTTGGAGTGCAACGGGCACGAATCCCAGCCGGGCTTTGTCAACCCTTCCGGCGGAGATTACACGCTTTTGAGCACCAGCCCGAACATTGACCGCGGTGTTCTCATTCCGGGTATTAACGACTCCTTCTATGGCGCGGCGCCAGACCTTGGAGCATTTGAGTCCGCGTATGGTGTTCCGCCTACAAACACACCTCCTCCGGCAACGCCCACTGTTACACCTCTTCCTGTTCCAACAGAAACACCCACACTGGCTGTTTCTGTTCCGCTTGCTGTGTCCCTTACCCGTCTCGACCCTTCGCCATCCAATCTTGACCTTGTTCGCTTTGCCTTGAACTTTTCTGAGGATGTCAGCGGCGTGGATGTTTCTGATTTTGTTATCACAGCTTCAGGTAGTCTTGCCAACTATGCTGTTGCTGATGTAACAGGTGCGGGCTCAGCGTACATTGTCACATTAAATACCGGCTCTGGCGATGGAACATTGCAACTCAGCCTTGTGGATAATGACAGTATTGTGAATGGGATTTCCATGCCGTTGGGCGGCATCGGCTCGGGGAATGGGATTCTTATTGGCGAGTTATTCTTGATAAACAAGTACGCCCCATTCGTGACCTCTGTCCTGCGTGCCGACCCGAACCCCACCTCAGCCGACCGTGTGCATTATCTGGTCACGTTCTCAGAACCCGTAACCGGCGTGGACTCCGCCGATTTTGCGCTAAACGTTTCCGGCTTGAGCGAGGCGGTGGTTTTATCCGTCATTGGTTTTGACAATAATTATGCAGTTGAAGTCAGTACCGGCAAGGGGAGTGGGACGCTCCGTTTGGATGTGTTAAACGACGGCAGCATCGTGGACGCAGCAGGCGCTCCGTTGAACGGCAGTTATGCAGCGGGTGAAACATATGATGTTGCCAAAGGCGGCCCTACGACCCAGACGGTGAGCTTTTATTCTGACGGCAGAAATGATGGATGGGTGTTGGAGTCTAAGGAGAACAGCAATAAAGGCGGGTCCATAAATGCCAATGCCGCAACCATCCGGCTTGGTGATAACTCACAGAACAGTCAGTACCGGTCTATTTTGCATTTCCAGACTGAATCCCTGCCGGATAATGCAGTCATCACGCAGATGATCCTCGCCATGCATTTTGAAACTATTGCAGGCACGAATCCATTCAACACGCACCGTGTCGTCTGGGTGGATATGCGGCAGGGCGCTTTTGGCAGTTTTGGTCCGTTCCAGATCGGTGCATTACAGACTTCCGATTTTCAGGCGCCAGCCAGTTTATATTCGGCGGGTTTGATCCAGAACAACCCGGTAGGGGATTGGTACTGGGTGAGTTTTGATGCGCGTGCCTTTCCGTACGTGAACTTAAGAGGCGCAACTCAGTTCCGTCTTGGATTTCTGCTGGATGATGACGATGACCGTCGCGAGGATTACATTTCTTTCTTTAGCGGCAACTATGGTGTTGCGTCTGCTCGTCCGCAATTGACGGTTGAATATTATGTGCCTTAAGCTGAAGTAAATCATTTGTTTATTGCTGGTACGCAAGGGGTATAATAAAAAAACACACCGAATTCGGGATATTGTGTTCTTCACGAAGAGTTTGGGCATCATATGTGATCTAAAGGTGGTGTGTTGGAGTAAACGATATGAATAAGAAGCATGGCGCAACCAGGCTAATCAAGCGGGACATTGGCAGGGGCGTAAAGAAGAAGTTGCCTCTCAAACGCCTTGCTGAAATGGAACAAAAAATTCAGCAAATGCAAATGCGCTATGCTGAATTGGAAGCGCTGAATGTTAACTTGGAGAAGCGGCTGGAGGATGCACTCCAAAGAAACGGGGATATTTCAAAACAGATGTTGGATGGGGATGGAAATTATGCCAACGTATTGGCAATGATCACCGATGTAAATATCCGAAAACAGGTTGAAGTGGAATTGCACAGGGCAGAGAAAAAATACCGTACTGTTGCTGATTCTACATACGACTGGGTGATGTGGGAGGCGCCCGACGGCAGATTTTTATATGTTTCTCCCTCCTGTGAAAGGTTTAGCGGGTATCAGGCGCATGACTTTATGGAAAACCCCGGTCTTTTTATGGAGATCATATTACCAGAAGATCGTGCTGTCTTCCTGCAATCTCAGGAAGAAGTCAAGAACACTTTGGAGGCGAGAGTGGTTGACTTTCGCATCAACCACAAGAATGGCAGCGTCGTGGATTTGGAATATGCCGGATATCCCATGGTGAATGAGCAGGGTGAATTCCTTGGTGTTCGGTATAGTAGCCGTGATGTTACTGCGCGTAAACTCGCAGAGGATACGCTCCGTGACAGCGAAGCACGGTATCGCCGCCTGGTGGAAGGTGCGCCGGATATTGTGTACACCAATTCCCTTCAGCGCGGCGGTATCTTTTATTCCTCTCAAGTGGAGAATGTGCTGGGATATACGGCGGAATATTTATACAAAAACCCCATGCTGTGGAGAATGTCCATCCACCCTGACGACCAGCCGCGAGTGAACAATTTTTTTGACCAGATTTTTGCTGGTGAGCCATTTGACCTGGAGTATCGCATCCGCGATGTGCATGGGAATTGGGTTTGGATCCGAGACCGCTCGATCGGGTTTTATCTTGATGAAGGCGATGTGTTGATCGAAGGTCTTGCCACCAATATTACTGCCCGCAAACGGGCGGAACACATCCTTCAGGCGCGCATGCGTCTGGCGGAGTTTTCCATTTCCCATTCCCTGCATGAATTACTGCAAGCGACTCTAAATGAGACTGAGAAAATCACAGAAAGTTTGATCGGCTTTTTCCACTTCATTGAGGATGACCAGAACACGATCTCCCTTCAGAACTGGTCCACGCGTACCCTGGATGAGTTTTGCCATGCAGAAGGCGCCGGGCTGCACTATCCCATGGAAAAAGCAGGTATCTGGGCCGATTGCGCGCGACAGCGCAAACCCATCATCTTCAATGATTACGCATCTGTTCCGTTCCAAAAGGGATTGCCCGCCGGACACGCAGAGGTCAAACGGATATTGACCGTTCCGCTCATTCGTGGAGAAAAAGTGGTTGCCATCTTTGGCGTTGGCAACAAATCGGTTGACTATACTGAATATGACTTGCGAGTGGTTTCTTTCCTTGCAGATCTGGCATGGGATATTGCCGAACGCAAGATCGCAGAGGAAAAATTGAAGGAAACGAATAAACTTCTTGAAGAACAATTGGGTGAGATCAGGATCCTTCAGAACCATTTACGCGAACTAGCCACCCGCGATGCTCTTACCGGGCTGCATAACCGGCACTACCTGCATGAGAACATGGGGCGTGAGGCAGCCCGTGCCCTGCGGGAAGGTAGTGTGGTCAGTGTGATAATGATTGATATTGACAACTTCAAAAAACTTAACGACACATATGGACACCAGGCCGGAGATGAGGTTCTAGCGGCGCTTGGTAATTTGTTGGTCGGTATGGTACGCCAGGGCGATATTGCCTGTCGATACGGCGGTGAAGAATTCATTATCCTTATGACTGGTGCCAGGGTACATGATGTGGAGAACCGTGCCAATGCCATCCGACACGCATTTGGATCCATGCGGATACAGTTCGCGGGGCTGGAGTTATCCACCACAATCTCGGTTGGAATCGGCTTTTTCCCCGAACATGGCAGCACCATTAACGAAGTGATCAAAGCCGCTGATGCCGCTCTATATGAAGCAAAACAAGCCGGGCGGAATTGCGTGAAGGTCTGTCGTGTCGGCATTGTGGGTTTCTAAACGCGTCGAACGCATCTGAATGATAAAATCGCAACACCTCTATTTGTCAGGGGAAGATCCATGCATACACCTGCCTCCGTTCTAAAAAACACTTTCGGGTACGATACCTTCCGTCCGCTCCAAAAGGAAGTGATCGAGAATGTGCTTGCACACCGCGATACGCTGGCGGTTATGCCGACCGGCGGGGGCAAGTCGCTTTGCTATCAAATTCCCGCGCTTCTTTTCGATGGGCTGACCGTCGTAGTCTCTCCGCTGATCGCGTTGATGAAAGACCAGGTCGAGCAGTTGCGGGCGTTCGGCGTGCCGTCTGTCTTTCTCAACAGTTCGCTTTCGCCGCAGGAATATAACGAGAATATGGACTACGTGAAGCGCGGTGAGGTAAAGCTGCTTTATGTGGCGCCGGAAACGCTCCTCACCCCAAGAATTCTCGCGCTTCTTTCCGGACTGAAAGTGGATCTGCTCACCATCGACGAAGCGCACTGCATCTCAGAGTGGGGGCACGACTTCCGCCCGGAATACCGCCAGATCGTGGAAGTACGCAAGAAGTTCCCGAACGCCGTCTGCATGGCGTTGACAGCGACCGCCACCTCGCGCGTGCGTCAGGACATTCGTCACACGCTCAAGTTTGCCACCACCAACGAGTTCATCGCCAGTTTCAACCGCGAGAACTTGTTCATTGAAGTCATTCCCAAGCAAGACCCATCCCAGCAGGTGCGCGAGATCATCAACCGCTACAAAGACCAATCGGGCATCATCTACTGTTTCTCGCGCAAGCAGGTGGATGAACTGGCGGCTTATCTAGGCACGAAGGGATACTCCGTCCGCCCGTATCATGCCGGGTTGGACGATGCCGAACGGCGACGGAATCAAGAAGCATTTATCCGTGACGATGTGCAGATCATAGTGGCGACGATTGCTTTTGGCATGGGCATCAATAAGCCGAATGTGCGTTTTGTGATTCACCACGATCTGCCCAAGAGCATCGAAGGCTATTATCAAGAGATCGGGCGCGCCGGGCGTGATGGTTTGCCCGCACATTGCGTTTTGCTTTACAGTTACGGCGATGTTGCCAAACTCAACTACTTCATTGACCAAAAAGAAGGCGAGGAGAGGCGTGTTGCCATTGAACATTTGAATGCCATCGTACGCTACGCAGAGGATGAACGCAACTGTCGCCGCAAGCCGCTGCTCAATTATTTTGGCGAAGCATACTCCGCCGATACCTGCTCCAACTGCGACAACTGCAACTCCACTCCAACCCCGCTCACCGACGTGACCATTCCTGCCCAGAAATTTCTTTCCTGTGTCAAACGCGCAGACGAGAAATTTGGTGCGGGTCACATTGTGGATATTTTGCTTGGGTCTAAGAATGAAAAAGTGCTGCGCTGGGAGCACAACAAACTGTCTACGTATGGAATCGGGAAGGAACTGGATAGGAAACAGTGGATGCATTTGGCGCGTCAACTGCTTGCGTTGGGGTATAT
>JBAIYF010000339.1:0-3112 GCA_037916115.1 Anaerolineales bacterium | reverse complement strand
TTAAAGCCGGAAAATCCCCTGCGGCAGTTGAGTATGTTTTGCTGACATTTTTTAGTTCTACGATGGGTGCATTCATAAATTTTTCTAAATTGTACCCTGATTGCGTAATTAAGCACAAAACGTTTATTTGCAGTTTATTTTCAATTTGAGCTTAAATGGACGGCAGACGACAGACCACGGTCTCGGTCTATCGCCTGCTGTCACATTTGAAACGTCGTAATTCACTACAGATGATAGATCAACGCTTGTGAGGTGATCAAATCATCTCAAAAATCCTATTCATCTGTGTTTATCTGTGGTTCAGAACAGTTTTCAGACAGGTTTTGCGTTACCAATTCTTTATCAGGGTCGAGATCAGTTTTACACGATGTGCAAGGCTTCCAGCAAAGATATACTCCCGGTCGGAGTGATAATTCTCGCCGATCGCGCCAAGCCCATCCAATACGGGGATGCCAAGCGGGGCAACGAGGTTTGCATCTGAACCGCCGCCTGTGCCGCCCGCTTTGAGTTCCATGCCAATGGTAGCGGCAATGGTCTGTGCCTTCTTAAAAGTAGATTGCATGGTCTCGTCGAACGGCATGGGACCGCGATTGAGCCCGCCGGTCACTTCGATGGATGTTCCATCCAGCACTGGTTTGATGCTCCGAACCGCCGCATCGACACGATCCCATTCGGCGGGGTCCAGAACCCGTACATCTACTTCAACTTCAGCATGTTCCGGGACGACATTCGAAACTGTTCCGCCTTTGATGACACCTACATTGACCGTGGTCTTTTTGGAATAATCGGTTAGTTTTTGGACAGCGAGTACCACGTGAGAAATTTCTTCAATGGCATTGCGCCCTTTCTCATGGTCACCACCCGCGTGTGAGGCGCGTCCGGTCACGTTTATCTTGAAACCGCCGACACCTTTTCTCCACACCTTGAGTGAGCCATCAATGAGCGCCGGTTCCATGACGAAAACCACCTCGGCTTCTTTTGCCATGTTGATGATCAGGTCGCGTGATGTGACGCTGCCGATCTCCTCGTCGGATGTGCAAAGCAAGGTCACGGCTCGGGTGGATTTCATCCGCTGCGCTTCTTCAATGGCGCCCAGAGAAATGGCAATGCTGGCTTTCATATCCGATACGCCGGGACCGTGGATCTTTCCCTCCACCTCTCTATAAGGAAAGGAAGCGATCGTTCCCAATGGGAAGACGGTATCCATATGGCAAACGAGGAGAATGGGCTTTCCTTCACCGCCCCAACGGGCAATGACGTGATCGCCGGTCGTTTCACTCGGAACCGTTTCCACTTGTGCGCCCAATTTCCGTGCCTCTTCGGCGATAATCGCGCCCACACGGTCTACAGCCGCCTTTTCATGTGAAGGCGACTCTGTTTCGACAAGCAGTTTCAGAAGGGATTTTGTATCCATGACGATCTCCTTTTCAAAAAGGTGTATCAGGCAGGATGCTTAAACAATATCACAAGAATGCCCGCCAGAAAACAATATGCAGAAAATACATACAAGGAATGTGTTCGCAAAAACGTCAGCAGCCAACGGATGGTCAGCCAGCCAACGATCGCAGAAGTCACAAAACCGGTCAGAAGGATGGGTAGAAAAGCGGTCGTGTTCGGCAGAATAATGACTTGCACGGTTTCATACAAGCCGGCAAGTAAAAGAATCGGCGCAGACATTAAGAATGCAAAACGGGCAGCCGAAGGGCGGTCAAAGCCGCGGAACATGGCACCAGCCATCGTCGAGCCAGAGCGGGAGGCACCTGGGAAGATCGCCAATACTTGAAAAATACCAATTACAAACGCGTCCAGCCAGGTGGCTGATTCGAGGGAACGGCTCTTCTTATCGAAATACTCCACGGCGGCCAACAATATGGCGGTGAACAGCAGGCGAATTCCCGCCCAATCCAATGGATCCGTTGAAAGATTTTCAACAAGCGGTTTTAACAGAAAACCGACAATACCCGCAGGGATCGTCGCAATAATCACCAGCCAGGCAAGGCGGGCATAATAATCATCGAAATATTTCCTGGTTTTGATTCCCTCCAAAAAAGCTCTGGCAATATTCCAGTAATCACGCCAAAAAAACACGATCAATGCCGCAACAGTTCCCAATTGGATAATGACATTAAATGAAAATGTCCTTTCGTCTGAGGGAAATCCAAGAAAATAACCGGCGACAAACAGGTGCGCGGTAGAGGAAACAGGAATGAACTCGGTCAATCCCTGAATAATCCCCAACAATAAAGCGTGAGTAATTGTCATGCTTTTTCCAAATTCCTTTTCAGTAGATGCGGTTCGAAAAGAACCACAGAGGGTTATCATACCAAGAATTCACAATGAAAACAGTCGTGGTATATTAATGCAATCTAATCCATCATTGTAAAGGACAGAATTCATGACCTATTTATTAAGAAAGCTTCAACTCGATGAAAAGCCACGCAAAATGCTGTATCTCTTCCTGATGGGAGACTTGCTCTTTATCGTTCTACATATCGTATCCAAAATCGCCCGCATGCTCGACTGGGGGACAACGATTCGTGATGGACAATTCATTATTTACTACGACCTGACCCTGGCTGAGTCGTTCCAATACATCAAAGAATATTGGATCATTTTGCTGTTCGTATGGTTGATCTTCAAAAACAAAAACTATCAATATTTGGGGTGGGCGCTTCTTTTCACCTATCTGCTTTTCGATGACATGCTCAGCTTCCATGAAGGGTTGGCAACCATTATCCTCAAGGGAGTAGGCGTTGATCCCTTGTATGTATTATATGGATCATTGCGCTACCAGGATTTTGGCGAACTTGGTGTTTCTGTATTCTTTGGAGCGGTCTTCCTTTCGCTCATTGCTTATCACTACCTGCGCGGCGGGCGGGAAGTGCGCACCGTCTTTCATTATCTGGTAGGCGGATTATTACTGATCGTTTTCTTTGGTGTGGTTAACGATACGCTCAACCGCGTGTTCGATCAGGTCAACACAAAGGTTATGTTTGAGATCACACGTTTAATCGAAGACGGCGGCGAGATGATCGGCATGAGCATTATGGCTTGGTATGTATTTTTGCTCTCAGATTCTTCCGAGAAAAAAGAAGAAGCATAAATTCAATTC
>JBAIYF010000338.1:0-2053 GCA_037916115.1 Anaerolineales bacterium | reverse complement strand
TACTCTTAACGTCCGCATGAACGGTCTGGTTCCATCCACCAGCGGACCGGAGTACAGTTTCATGAACCAGTAACTGGCGGGCAGGCGGTTCTGGGTAACGTGTGTGATCTCGTTGGCGTGAAAGTCGCTGGAGATGGCGGGACCGTGGCTCAAGTCTACGGAGGCGTCTTTGGAGAGCACGCCCACGATGGCTTCGGAATTTGTCCGCACGCGTTGACCGAGCATGGGCGATAGATTGGGTAACGTACGCAACTCGCGGGCGCGGAAGAGAATTTCCAGCGTGCCTAAAACTCCGGCAGCCAGAACAACTTTCGGCGCGGAAAGAGGCGGGTACTTCTTCCCATTGAGCGGGTTGACCATCTGGATCTCATATCCACTTGCAGTGGCGCGGAGTTCGGTCACTTTTCGTTCGGGTAAAATTTTTGCGCCGAGTTTCTCTGCAAAGTAGAGATAATTTTTATCGAGGGTGTTCTTTGCGCCGGGCGCGCAGCCAGCGAGGCACGCGCCACATTCAATGCAGCCATTGCGAGTTGGACCTTCGCCGTTGAAGAACGGGTCGGGAGAGTTTTCGTTGCCAAAGTAAATGCCAAGCGGCACGCTGCCAAACGTGTTTTCAACGCTCATCTCGCGTGCAGTGAGTTGCAGAAGTTCGTCCTGTTTGTGTGATGTAGGGCAGGTGACGCGACCCAGCATGCGGGCGGCGGTTTGATAGTGCGGATGAAGTTCTGCCTGCCAGTCGATGCCCATCTGCGCCCAGGCTGGGTCCTGATAAAACGCCGCCTTCGGCTCAAGCAGCACCGCGGCATAGACCAAACTCCCGCCGCCGACTCCTACGCCGCCAACGATGTTGACGTGTTGGAAGAAGCGTTGAGTGAAGAAGCCTTTCAAGCCGAGTTCGGGCATCCAAAAAAGATGGAGCGGTGAGCGATTGGCTTTTTCCATATCGTCACGACTCACGCGCCGCCCCTGCTCGATGACGGCGACTCTGTAGCCTTTCTCGCTCAGACGCAATGCGGCAACGCTGCCTCCAAAACCGGAACCGATGATGAGAACGTCGTAGTCCATAGTTTCCTTTTGTGACGATGGACAATTGACCATGGACGATAGACAAACATGGGCAATCGTTTATGGTCTATCGTCTATGAATCTTTTTGTAAGATGAAAGGGAATGCCAATCCGCGCAGTCCGCGGACGTTGGCGATGGTCATGCCGAGCAGGGTGTTTTCGTCGAGGCGGCGGATCTCATCCACCACGTACATCCACGGGAAGGGGTTGCCTTTTTGGTAGTGTAGCGCCAACCCGCCTCTCTTGTCGATGAAGGATTGGGCTTGGACGAATTTCATCGAAAAGCGGGTGGAAAAATTACCGGCGTGAAAAATGATATTGATGGCGGTGCCATCGCTGAAGAATTCCTTGCCCCACCAGCCACCCAACCCGGTGATGGCAAGCGCAGGCGCGGCAGAGGCTCGCAGCCAGCCGGGTCCGACAAAGGCGGCGCGATATTTTCCACGGATCTCATTGGGAATGGGGATGGATAGTGACGTGAACATGTCTCTGAATTGTTTCAAGGACATGCGGTTGAGTTCATCCGTTGAATACGACATGGACGGCTCCCTTATTTGAGTGAGTTGACCAGCGCGTACACTTCTTTCTTGTTCCATCCGCTTTGTTCGGCTAACTCCGCTGAGATTTCCTTCGCAGATTTTCCGGTTTCGAGTCCACGCTTAATGGCTTCGGTCAATTCTGCTTCTCCCCATTTTATATTTTCTTCTTTCTTCTTTCCTTCGATAACCAAGGTGAATTCGCCGCGTGCTTCTTTTGCCTTGAAATATTCGATGGCTCCGCTGATATCCCCGCGCCAGAATTCTTCGTACATCTTCGTCATCTCACGCGCGACACAGATGCGGCGATTGCCGAGAACGGCGAGCAGGTCTTCGAGCGAGTCAACTAAGCGGTGCGGGGTTTCTAAAAAAATGAGCGTATAGGACAAGTTAGTAACTTGTCCTACGAAATTATGGCGTTCACTGGATTTGTGGGGGAGGTAACCCAGGTA
>JBAIYF010000337.1:0-2963 GCA_037916115.1 Anaerolineales bacterium | reverse complement strand
CTGGTCAACATCCGCCCGGTGGTGGCTGCTTTGCGCGAGTTCTTCGGTTCATCGCAGCTCTCCCAGTTCATGGATCAGACCAACCCGTTGGCAGAACTACGTCACAAACGCACTCTCTCTGCTTTGGGTCCTGGTGGTCTGCGCCGTGAACGCGCCGGCTTCGATGTCCGCGACGTGCATCACTCTCATTATGGGCGCATTTGCCCGATTGAAACCCCTGAAGGTCCGAATATTGGTCTTATCGGCCGTTTGGCATCCTTCGCGCGGGTGAACGAATACGGCTTTATTGAAACGCCTTATCGCAAGGTATACAGATCACTTCCTTCCGATAGTGAAATACTGGAAGGGCGTACCCTGCGTGAAGATGTGTACGATCCGAAGTCGGAAGAACTTCTTTTCAAATCAGGCACCGAGATCGACTCTAAAGTAGCGAAGCGCCTTGCTAGGATTGATGGCGAGATTGCGATCATGCCCTATGTGTCGGACGATATGGTTTATCTCTCTGCTGATGCCGAGGATAAGTACACCATCGCACAGGCGAATGCTCCGCTGACCGAGAAAAAGGAATTTGTCCGCGATCGCGTATCTTGCCGCTATCATTCCGGCTTCGTGTTTTCTAATCCGGATAACATCGACTTCATGGATGTTGCTCCTCATCAGGTTGTGGGTATCAGCGCTGCATTGATCCCCTTCCTTGAACATGACGATGCCAACCGTGCGCTCATGGGTTCGAACATGATGGCGCAGGCGGTTCCCTTGGTCCGCCCTGAAATTCCACTGGTGTCTACCGGCATGGAAAAAAGCGCGGCGCTTGACTCAGGTCAGGTCGTTGTTGCTGAGGCAGACGGTGAAGTTGTCTCTGTTACCGGCAAGACGATCGTTGTCAAAGAGAAGCGCTCTGGCAACCGCACATATCAACTCCGCAAATATCAGCGCTCCAACCAGAGTACCTGTATCGACCAGCGTCCTTCCGTTGTGAAGGGGCAGTTGATCAAAGCTGGCGATATCATCGCTGACTCATCCTCAACTGACAACGGTCAGCTTGCGCTTGGTCAGAACGTGGTTATTGCCTTCCTTTCGTGGGAGGGTGGTAACTTCGAAGATGCTATTTTGCTTTCTGAACGTCTCGTTCAGGAAGACCGCTTCACTTCCGTTCATATTGAGAAGTACGAAGTCGAAGCTCGCGACACCAAACTCGGACCGGAAGAGATCACCCGTGACATCCCGAATGTTGGTGATGATGCAATCAAAGACCTTGATGAAAATGGCATCATCCGCATTGGCGCCGAAGTTGGACCAAACGACATCCTGGTTGGCAAGATCACACCGAAGGGTGAAAAAGAACTCACCCCTGAAGAGCGCTTGTTGCGCGCCATCTTTGGTGAGAAATCTCGCGATGTGAAAGACACTTCACTGCGCATGCCTCATGGTGAACGCGGTAAGGTTGTGGATGTAAAGGTTTTCACCCGCGAAGAAAATTCCGATCTCGCCGCTGGCGTGGATATGATGGTGCGTGTCTCTGTTGCTCAGCGTCGCAAGATCACTGCAGGTGACAAGATGGCAGGGCGTCATGGTAATAAGGGTGTGGTTTCCAAGGTAGTGCCAATCGAAGATATGCCATTCCTTGAGGACGGTACACCTGTCGACATCATCCTTAATCCGCTCGGCGTTCCTGGTCGTATGAACATTGGTCAGGTGTTGGAGGTTCATCTTGGATGGGCTGCCAAGCGTCTCGGTTATCGAGCCGTGACCCCCGTCTTTGATGGTGCCAGTGAGGAACAAATCGAAGCTGAGCTTGCACGTGCTTGGATTGTTGATCAGGCATGGAAGGAAGCCGGTGTTCGTGCCTGGGAGTGGATCAAGGAACAGGATTATGATCCGAACACCATTGAAGATGATGATGAAGTTCGCCGCCTCTATCTGGAAGATTGGCTGGATAAGCGCCGCTATGACACCTACAGCCTGAACGACTCGGCGTACGCGCATCGTGCCACCGCCCGTGAATGGCTGCGCGAAAAAGGTTATTCCGACCCTGACGAAATTTTATTGCAGGATCATCAGGTGTCTCATGACTCAAAGCTTGACGAAGCTGCCATTACGGCATGTCTCCGCCTGTGGCTTGAAACAAATGGTGTGACACGCCGTGTTGCAGAAGATAAAGTGTATGAAACCGCTCAGGAACTAGCAAAGGAGAAGGGTATTCCTCTGCCTATTCTTGGTAAGCAGACCCTGCGTGACGGTAAAACCGGTCTGCCTTATGACCAACCTATGACTGTGGGTGTGATGACCATTCTCAAACTTCATCACTTGGTTGAGGACAAGGTTCATGCGCGTTCGACGGGTCCATACAGTTTGGTGACCCAACAGCCGCTTGGTGGTAAGGCTCAATTCGGCGGTCAGCGTTTCGGTGAAATGGAAGTATGGGCGCTTGAAGCCTATGGCGCTGCTCATACCCTTCAGGAAATGCTCACCGTCAAGTCCGATGATGTTCAAGGGCGTGTCAACACCTATGAAGCCATCGTGAAGGGCGAGCCCATTGAAGAGCCGAGCATACCTGCTTCGTTCCGTGTGTTGGTGAAGGAATTACAGTCGTTGGGTCTTGCCGTTGAGGCGATCAACGAGAATGGCGACGTGGTCAAGTTCGGCAAGGATGAAGAGAAGACACACCCGCCAAAACACGAAACAGGCTTGCTGAGTTTGGGCGAGGGTCAATCTCGGAAAAAGTCCTAAATTCTATTGACTTGACCGGCACTGCATGATAAAATTTTGTGCCTTTGTCAAGAAAAAGGAGCGGCATTCCAAATCCCGCTTCGAAAAAAATTGGCAGCTCAAATGAGGCCATCAGGGACGTTGTGATGGTCTCATTTCTTGCGAATAAATAGTCGTAAATCATTGTAAAAAGAAGAATTTGTAATCGGAGGCTGATTGTGCCGACAGTAAATCAAATGGTCCGCAAGGGCCGC
>JBAIYF010000336.1:0-5373 GCA_037916115.1 Anaerolineales bacterium | reverse complement strand
CGGTGATGCCGACGGAAATATTGAAGTTGGTGATGGAGTTCTCGTCGATCTTACAGGTGATGAACTCTTCCACATCCGGGTGGTCCACGCGCAGCACAGCCATGTTCGCACCGCGGCGGGTTCCGCCTTGGGCGATCTCACCGAAGGCGTGGTCGTACACGCGCAGGAAACCGACGGGTCCCGTCGCCTGCCCGGCGGAAGTCTGCACCATGGCACCCTTGGGGCGCAAACGCGAGAAGGAGAATCCGTTACCGCCGCCTGTCTGCTGGATCAGTGCGGCATCGCGCAGGGTCTGGAAAATGCCCGCGCTGTGACGTCCCATATCGTCGGTGATGGGAAGCACGAAACACGCGGCGAGCTGCCCCAACGGAGTGCCGGCACCAGTAAAGGTCGGGGAGTTTGGGAAAAATTTCTTGCTCGAAAGCAGATGGTAATACTCCACAGTGCGTTCCTGCACATCCGCGCCCCATTGCTCTTCCACCTTGGCGACATGATGCGCTACACGCCAGAACATTTCTTCCACGTTCTCAGCGGGTTTGCCATCATCACCACGACGCACGTAGCGTTTCATCAACACCTGACGGGCGTTATCCGTCAGGGTCGCGCCGGGCAGCCCCTTTTTAATGGGCGGCGTCGGCAGCAAGCCGTTCTTGACGATCTTTGTTTCAGCAGATTTTGTTGCCATATCGGACTCTCCTGTAAATTTTTTATTCTTTATCGCGGGTCGTGCTCCGCGCTATTCACTATTTTTCTTTGTCATCCTGCTTCGCTCCAACCATGGTCAATGGTCTATCGTCCATGGTCAGATTCACACTACACAGATACAAAAAGGCAAAGACTCTCCCCCCTTGAGAGGGTCTCTGCCTGATTAATCTTCGAGAAGCTGGTCGATCTCGGTACGAATGGACTTGAGGTCGTCCAAGCCCAAATACACAATGGCATAGCGGATGTAAGCGACCTGGTCCACTTCTTTCAAGGTTTCCATCACCAGATCCCCCACCACGCGTGAGGAGATCTCCGCTTTGCCCAATTTCTGCAATTTCACTTCCACCTGTCCGATCATGCGCTCGATATCCGCTGCAGAAACGGGTCGCTTCGCACAGGAAATACGAATGCCGCGCGCCATCTTCTCACGGTCAAATTCCTGGCGGTTGCCGTCCTGCTTGATGATGAGCGGCGTGGCAAGGATGGGGCGTTCATAACTGCTAAAGCGCTGGCGGCATTTCAGGCACTCCCGCCGACGGCGAATCCCGCCGTGACTGTCGTGAGAAGTGTCCAGCACCTTCGAGTCATGATGTTTACAATACGGACAACGCATCCGAGAACAGGCTCCAAATTAGAACATATGAACTAGCCAGATATGGGCGTTCAAGCACTGCATCCCCGTATATATGGCTAATGTGTTCGGCATTTTAGCACCTTGGTGAATTGTGAGCAAGGGGCAATTCAGAAACTGCAATCTTAAAATATTGACTCGAATCCGCGTTAGACGATAAACGATGGACCATTGACCATGGATTCGCCCCGCTTCTTTCATAAAGTTGAACTGTTTCAACACTTGATACAATCACAACTCCGAGACATTTTCCAATAACTGACCCCGAAGGCATTGTGTTGAGCCTGTCGAAACAGGTCAAATGATTCTAGACTTTTGTCATTGAAAAAAACAACCCCGAAGGGGTGTCATGATGCACAATGCCATGCCACCCCTTCGGGGTTTGAAATTCTCTTTTCGCAATTCTATAATCTTGTCATCCCTTCGGGATTATTTACATCGCCCGTGGTCAATCGTCTATCGTCCACGGTCTACCGTCAACGGTCAGATATTCCTCAAAAATTCCATCACATGCGGGTTGAAATCATCGGGGTGGCACTGGTGTGGCACATGCCCGCAGACTGGGAAGTGATGTTTCTTGACGAGGTTTGGGAGCTTCTCTGCCAATTGCGGAAAGGACGCAGGCGCAAGGGTTTGGTCGCGTCCACCCCACAGGAGCAGAGTCGGCTGATGGATGCGCGACAGGTCCAGGTCCACGTGGGGAAGCGTGCGCGGAATGTTGTATATGCCCGAGGATGCCCGTTTGTAATCCAGCGCGGTCTGATAGCGGATGTGTTCCGGCAGAATGTGCGTTTCGCGATTGCCGATGTACCCGCTGAAACTGGTCATATCCACGAAGAAGCGGAAGAGTTGATAAGGCGTGCGGTCGATCAACGAGGTATTGAGCAACTGATGCTTAAAGACTCTTTGCAAAATACGCGGGAGCTGTCCCATGGAATAGAACGGGTTCACAATGACAAGCGCCTTCACCCGCTCTGGGTTGCGATGGGCGTACAACAATGAAAGCCCCCCTCCAAGCGAATGCCCCACAAGAATGAACGGCTTCTTGAAGTTGAGCATTTCCAGCCATGCCGCAAAATGGGCATAAGTGTTCTCAATGGAATAATCATGGGCGTGTTGAGGCTTTTCGCTCTCACCGTGCCCCAGCAAATCGAGAGCGTACCCCGCATAACCGGCATTCGCCAGTTCCGGCAGCAGATCATCCCAATCATGTAAAGATGCTGCCAGCCCATGTACAAGCACTACCGGGTCCCCCATCCCCTGCTGAACGTAATTGACCTTCTGGTCACCGAGCATCACGCTTTTATACGAGATGTCTTTTTGTTTGGTATTCATTATCTATTTTCTTACCTTTTTATTTTTCAAACGGCGAGGTTTGTTATACAATATTATCCATCGCGCAAGCCTTACATCCACTTTACGGTTAAAAACTAGAGAGCAAAATATGCCCATTGTCTATAACATCAACCCTGAACTTCATTTGGTAGTTTATGTTTTCAGGGGGTATTGTACAGCAAACGAATATTTCAATTTATATCACGCCATCCACCAAAAAGACAGCCGGCGCCATTATGGAATGAAGATCCTGATGGATGTATTCAACGGCTCGCTTGATTTTGACGTTGAGGGCATGCGGATCGCCAAATCCATTGTGGTTGAAAACAAGAGAAATGGACATCCGCGAGATCGGGTTGCAGTTCTCACAAAGAGCTCGGCTTTGATGAACGTCAGGGAAGCCTTTGTGCTTTTCATAGGGGAACCCATGGAATTGGAGGTCTTCCACAATTTTCATGACGCCGCACAATGGTTGGGTTTTACCGAAAAAGAAGAACAGGCGGAACGTTTCTGGCAGAGTGTCTTGAATACCTGAAACCTGTGTACGTTTTTGGAAAATCAATCCCTATTCGCTGCAATGGGGGAAAGAGCCAGGCGAGGCTCACTCGCTGGCGATCTGCTTTCCATACCGTTTTGCAAGTTCTCTGCGTAAAACCTTGCCAATAAAAGTTCGCGGAAATTCATCCATGAAGATCACAAAGCGCGGAACAAGGTGCGGCGGCAGGCGGCGTTTGCAATATGCCAGCACTGACTCAACACTGGGTTTCTCTTTCCCTGCGATCACAAAGGCAAAGGGATGCCCCGCCACGGCAACGACCGCCACCTCTTTTACCTGCGGAATTTCGTAAATAACCTCTTCCACATCGCGCGGGAAGGCGGGCTCTTTGCCGCCTTTTTCGGGGTACCACATATCGGCTTTGCGGGCGATGATACGGCAGAAACCGTCTTCGTCCATTTGTGCCACGTCGCCGGTGAGCAGCCAGCCTTCGCTGGTGATGACCTCCTTCGTGGCGGCTTCATTCTTCCAGTAACCGAGCATCACCTGTGGACCGCGAATAGCAAGTTCACCGATATGCCCCGGTTCCACTTCTTTTCGCCCGGTCTTCAGATCCACAATGATCGCCTCTGTGGAGGGCAGCGGCACACCGATCGTACCAAGGCGGCGGTTCTTCCCCATAGGGTTGGCATGGGTGATGGGTGCAGCCTCGGTCAGCCCGTATCCTTCAACAAGTTTACCCTTCGTCAGTTTCTCGAATGCCTCTTGAACTTCCACCGGCAGCGGCGCAGACCCGCTGATACACGCCTTGATGGAACCCACACCGTACCTGCGCACCCGTGGAAAATTACTAATGGCTACGAACATGTTTGGTGTGCCGGGGAAGATGGTGGGTTTGTATTTCTTGACAGACTTCAACACATCCAGCGTTTTAAACTGCGGCTTAAGGATGAGTGCCGCACCAAGTGAGACGGGTGCATTCAAGGCGGCGGTCATGCCGTAACTGTGGAAGAAGGGAACCACACACAAAAAGCGTTCCCTGCCTTCGGCTGCTCCCGGCAGCCAGTGGCGGGTTTGTAGAGAGTTTGCCACTAAATTACTGTGCGAAAGCATCACTCCTTTTGAAAGTCCTGTGGTTCCACCCGT
The DNA here is from genome assembly GCA_037916115.1 of Anaerolineales bacterium. GTDB lineage: Bacteria > Chloroflexota > Anaerolineae > Anaerolineales > Villigracilaceae > Villigracilis. The sequence continues at coordinate 1,060 of JBAIYF010000336.1, read as the reverse complement.
ATAGATGATGACGGCAAGGTCTTCCGGCTGCACGTCCACATCGGGTGATTTCATATCCTGCTGCGCCATCCAACGGTTCCAATGCAGGGCATTACGGAAGTTCAAGCCGCGGTTGAGCCAACGCGAGACCAAATATTTCGGCAGAGAAAGATACTGCCCAGGGTCGGTCAGCACCACGTGTGGCACACGCGCACCCTCCTGAATCTGCTTTGCCAGCCCCGACCAGATGGAGAGCGTCACCAGCACACTGGCATCCGCTTCCTTTACTTGACGGATCAATTCCTCCGGTTCGGTCATTGGCGGAATCAGGACCACTGTACCGCCTGCCTTCAACGTCCCATAAAAACCGATCACCATTTGGGGAATGTTCGGCATCAACAAAACCACGCGTGCGCCCCTTCCAATTCCCTGCGCCAGCAACGCATTGGCAAAACGGTTGACCTCGTGGTTCAGTCTGCGATAGGTCAACTTTGCACCCTCGAACAAGATGGCCGGACGATTTGGAAAACGCCGAACCGCCGAACGCAAAATATGATGAGCCGGGATGCGCGGCACGTCCACGGTGTAGGGCACACCATCTTCATAATATTGAAGCCATGCCCGTTCACGCTTCAAGCGATCACGCTGGGTGGTTGGGGCAACAAAGGATTTATCGCGCCAGGTCTTTTTGGATTCGCCTTCCAGGAAACTTGCAATGGCGCGGTCCACGGTCTCGCGCCTCTCCAGCATGACCATGTGACCGGATACGCCAATATCAACATCTTCTGCGCCGGGAATGGATCCTGCCACTTTTTCAAAGAGCGGACGGTCAAAGACGAGGTCGCGATGCCCACGGATGACCAGGGTGGGAACGGTCAACTGTGAGAATCGATCCCATCCGCGCCAGACGGACATATTACTTTGATAGAACTCTTTCAGTGCATGGGGAGGAGCGTGCAGCCACTTACGGGTGAACGGCCCGATCAGGCGCAGAATGGTGGCAGGAAGGTTTAAGCCGAGTTTGAAGAAAGGATTGAGTTTGAACTCACCTGCTGTTGCAATGAGAATCAGTTTTTCGATA
>JBAIYF010000335.1:0-1563 GCA_037916115.1 Anaerolineales bacterium | reverse complement strand
GCATCAATAATTCCCGTACGTAGTAATTCTTTTGCGTAGTCGCTGCTCATAACATTGGTAATTAGTGATTTGTAATTATTGTTCGTACTATCGCATCGGTCATTTTTGCCACGCGCACCATTTCTTTCACGTCATGCACACGGATGATGTCCGCGCCGCGCGTGATGCCTACCGCCACGGTGGCGGCTGTGCCTTCAATACGCTGGTCGGGCGGCAGGTCGAGCGTGAAACCAATAAATGATTTTCTGGAAGTGCCCAACAGGATCGGATACCCCAACGAGCGGATCTCTCCGAGACGGTTGATCAGCTCAAGGTTGTGTTCGCGCTTCTTTCCAAAGCCGATGCCTGGATCGAGCATAATGAGCCTTTCCTCCACCCCGGCTTTTAGCGCAATGCCCACACTGGCAAGTAATTCCCGTTTTACATCTTCGAGCAAATCATCGTATTCCGCACCAAGATACGTCCCGCCCAATTTCTCGCGGACTTCAACACTGGCAGGATTACTGCGGTTGTGCATAAGAATGACCGGCACTTTATGCTTCGCCGCCACAGACGCAAGTTCCGAATCGGCGCGGAATCCCCAGACATCATTGATGATATTTGCACCTGCCTGAATTGCTGCATCTGCGACTTTGGCTTTGTACGTATCAATGGAAATTAGAACTTGCGGAAAATTCCTACGCAATTCCTCGATGACCGGGACGACGCGTTCCATCTCCTCTTCGGCATTGACCGGTTCCGAGCCGGGGCGTGTGGACTCGCCGCCCACATCGAGAATATCCGCGCCGTGGAGGATGAACTCGCGCGCCTGATTCACGGCAGCAGAGATCACATCGCCTTTGGCAATGATGCCGTCACCGGAGAACGAATCGGGAGTCACATTCAAGATACCCATCACATACGTGCGGGTTCCCCAATCGAATGTAAAACTCCCGATCTGAAGAGTTGGTGATTTCATCTTCAATAAAACGCTCCCGCAGGGGCTAAGCTCCTGCGGGAGCGGGGTTGTCAACTACGCGATCTGATCCAACGGACGCGCCAGCCAGGCTTCGGCTTCATTGATATCGGTGAATATCTTCATCGCCGCCGCAGATTCAGTGTCGGCTAGGGCTGCCACTTTGAGAATGCTCTCTGCCACAGCTTCGCCCGCCACAACAACAGCCACACGAATATTGCGAGCCGAAGGGTCGCTGTTGGCATCCACCGCCATGCGAATGGCTTTTTCGGGAATATCCTTCACAGCCCGCAGGTCGTACAGATTACGTGTGCGGCGGTCTGCACCAAGGAGATGATCGAGGGCGAACTGGTGCCAGTGCGCCATGGTCGCTTCGGAAAGGTCGGTGAAGGTCAGGGTCATGCCTCCGTCACCGCGGCGGATGACCGAGTAGCCGATGCCGGGTTCGGGTGTCCAGTTAAGGGGTTTGGGGTCGCTCATGTTAAATCTCCTATTAAATCCATTATAACGCAGGCAAAAAATCGCTTCCTGCATTTTTGGAATCACATGCTATAATGCGCCTCGTTGGGTGCTTAGCTCAGTTGGTTAGAGCACCTCGTTTACACCGA
>JBAIYF010000334.1:0-2317 GCA_037916115.1 Anaerolineales bacterium | reverse complement strand
GAGTGGACGGTCGACCGTCCACTCTTGTTTTATCAGTTAGGGAAGAATGCCATGGTACGAATGGTTGATACCGGGGATGGAGGTCTTTTTTATAATTTGTATAACAAGTATCAATTTTTACCGGCGTCTTGAATCTCAAATTCAAAGAATGTAGGCTTTGCTTATGAAAACTATCGGAAATACCGGTGCTTTACGACATCTTCAGGGAAAGGAAGACCTGCTCCTCCGCCTTGTAGAGTTGACCGTCACCCTGAACTCCACCCTGGACCTTGACGTTCTGCTTCAACTTATCACTGCCACTGCCACCGAAGTGTTGGACTGTGAAGCAGCCTCCATTTTGCTGTATGACGAAAAGAGTCCGCGCTTGTTTTTTGCTGCTGCCACCGGCTCAAACCCTTCCAAACTGGCGGAGATCCCCGTACCCATCGATAACAGCCTGGCAGGAACCATCTTCCGCACCAACCAGCCGCTCATCCTGAACGAAGCCGACCAGGACCCGCGCCACTACTCCATGGTATCTGAGCATATCAAGTTCAATGTCAAGTCGCTATTGGGTGTGCCCATGCCCATCAAAGATCAGACCATGGGCGTACTGGAAGCAGTCAACAAACGCAAGGGTAACTTTAACGAGAGCGATGCCGCGATCTTGTCCGTCATTGCCGCACACGCCGCCATTGCCATCAACAATGCCCGCCTCTTTAAGTCGCGTCAGCAGGCATTGGAGAAGGTCCGCGTTACCAATCAGATCAAAAGTAATTTTCTCTCACTCGCGTCCCATGAACTGCGCACCCCGTTGGGGATCATTATCGGGTATGCGACCTTCCTGCAGGAGGGTGCCAGCGGCGAAGCCTCTGACCATGCCAACCAGGTGCTTACCGCGGCCTCGCAAATGCACTCTTTGCTCGACCAGATGAGCAACCTCACCCTGCTCCAGTCTGATGCGATGGAACTGCACAGGGTCAAAGTTCCCGTGCAGGAGATTCTGAATTTTGCTTTGGATGAAGTCAAATACTCCGCTTCGCGCCGTGACCTTCAACTTGTGTTGGCGTTTCAGGAGGAACTCATCCACGTCAATGTCGATAACGATAAAACCATACTCGCCATTGTGAATCTGCTCAATAATGCCATCCGCTTTTCGCCGGAAAAAAGCGAGTTAACGATCGGCGCTGTGAAACAAGGCGGGCAGGTCATGGTCTGGGTGCAGGATCAGGGCATTGGCATCCCTGCCGATAAATTGCACAAGGTCTTCGAGGAGTTCTATCAGGTCGAAGCGCCCAACACCCGGCATTACAGCGGGTTGGGCATTGGTCTGAGTATTGCCAAAGGGATCGTTGAAGCTCAGGGGGGGACGATCTGGGCGGAATCTGAAGGGCAGGGGCGCGGCTCGACCTTCAAGATTTTGCTTCCTTCCGCATAGGTTGGCAGACCTTGCTTATTGACATTCGCCCCTCCCTCAGGTAGAATAGCCATCGCCTTTTGAACGACGGGCCTGTAGCGCAGTTGGGAGCGCGCCTCAATCGCACTGAGGAGGTCAGGGGTTCGAATCCCCTCAGGTCCACTACGTTCAGAACATTATTTACCTGGGCCCATAGCGCAGTTGGGAGCGCGTCTCAATGGCATTGAGAAGGTCGGGGGTTCGAATCCCCCTGGGTCCACTAATAGATAAAAGTCAAAGCAGGAGTAGTAGGTCGTCCCGTCAGCGAGTTGGGAGAGTGAGGTGGAAGCCCAGCATCCGTGTCCACGGGAGCACATAAAAATGACCGAACTCGCCTGTTATCCCGCAAGGGAGACTGTACTGGTGAAATCAAGTAGTCAGTGCCGGGTAAGCCCGTTACAGCGTTCAAAGAGCGTTCGTCAATCGAACGAATCTGGGTGGTACCGCGGAGAGAACTCTTCGTCCCTGATGTGGATGAAGGGTTTTTTTGTTTATTAAGTCCATGGACAATTGAAGACGGACACTGGAAGAGCGAACATGGTCTTGAAAGGAGGCACGCATGAAAAGTAGACAAATTTTTTGGAAGCAGGGTCCCTTGCTTGCGGGGCTTCCTTGTGTTTCTTGTACATTCCCAAGGTGAAATGCCTGATACTGAAACTTGACACCTGAAACTTATGTGAGGTACGAATGGCTACTACTAAAAAGAAGAAAGAAGAAACAAAAAAGAAACCTGCTGTAAAAAAGACAGCGACAAAGCCTGCCGTAAAGAAGGCAACCAAGTCAACCGTAAAAAAGACTGTTAAGAAAGTGGTTACAAAGAAGACGGTTGCCAAGGCGGTGAAAAAATCTGCTGTTAAACCGACTGCCAAAAAGGCGACGAAG
>JBAIYF010000333.1:0-2954 GCA_037916115.1 Anaerolineales bacterium | reverse complement strand
TACGCCGGTGAGGTAATGGAGAAACGCGTGAAGCCGCTGGCGGAAAGAATCAACTGCAAATGGGTCGAGGAATGTGACGTGACCAAGGATGACCAGATCGAAGCTGTGGCGAAAAAAGCCGAAGCGCATTTCGGCAAGATCGACATTCTGGTTCATTCGATCGCTTTTGCGGGACGCGATGAGTTAAGCAGACCTTTTCACGAAACCAGCCGACAGGGTTTTCTTACTGCAATGGATATCTCTGTTTATTCCTTTGTAGCGTTGACACATGCTTTCCTGCCGATCATGAACGAGGGTGGCTCGGTGATGTGCCTGACCTACGGTTCGGGTGCGGTGAAGGTTGCCCCCCATTACAATGTGATGGGCGTTGCCAAGGCGGCGCTTGAATCTGCGACCCGTTACCTGGCGTATGACCTTGGGCCGCGCAAGATTCGCGTGAATGCCATTTCGGCGGGCGCAATCCGCACGTTGGCAGCGGCGGGTGTGGGCGGCTTCCGTGACATGTATAAACACTTTGCGGATAAATCACCCATGCGCGAGAACGTGACCATTGACGACGTCGGCGATGCGGCCACCTTCCTTGCCAGTGACCTCTCGAAGCGCATTACCGGTGAAGTGATGTATGTGGACTCGGGCTTCAACATCATGGGCGTTCAGATGGTGGAAGAAAAAAGCGAATAAGCATTCAAGACAAGCTTAAAACAAAAAGAGGTTACAGGGTGATCCTGTAACCTCTTTGATTTCCTAAACGTTTTTATGGTGAACCACTGGAGTCGCCGCTGCCAGAGTCACTACCGCCAGAGTCGCTGCCGCCGGAGTCACTGCCACCAGAGTCACCACTGCCAGAGTCATTGCTGTTTCCAGAGTCTGAACTGCCACTGGAGTCGTTTGAGTTGTTTGAGTCATTTGAGTTGCTGGAGTCATTCGAGTTTTCGGTCTCACCAGAAGGCTGATCGAGGTTTTCAGGCGCAGGTGCTGCTCCAGACAAACCAACCTCGCGAATCTCACCGATCTTAATCTCACAACCGCACAGTTGACCACCCATGGCAAGGAACTGGTTCGCCTGTTCAACAGACATTTCTTCAGGAGCGCCGGGAGGCGGCTGGAGCCCTTCCACATCCACTGCCTGACCAGCCTGAAGGGTCAGTTTCTGGTCACCGCGGACGAACTCACAGGTACCGGTCAAACAGGTGGCGGTCATGACCTTGGTTTCAGGATTGTACTGAACACGGACAGTAGAACCAACGATGCCGCCGTTATTTCCTTCAGGGGTTTCAACTCGGAAAATAGCGCCTTCGGCAAGCTGTTCACCATGATGGTCTAAAGCTGCTGCACCAGATAAAAGCAGGACCACAGTAACAGGAACCTCAGCGGTGCCATCCAGAGTTTTGATCTCGGCTTCAGAATTGCTGTCGATGATCACCATAGTCTTTGCGTCACGGTAAAGAGCTACAACGCCATCTGCTCCAGTACGGATCTGTGCGCCAACCAACAAGCGCTGACCTTCCTGGGCAGGGGCATACTCGTCACCGGCACTGGCGCGGACTTCCACTGTCCCTACAACCTTGGCGATCTGCAGGAAAAACGCCGAGGTTCCCTCAGAAGCGGGGGCTTCGGTCGCTGATGCAGAACTATCCGTCGTACCCTGACCCGATGATGACTCCTGAGCAGGAGCGGGCTCTTCTGCCACTGGTGCACCCCCGCCACAAGCCGCAAGAAATAGTGCTATCACAACAAATACTAACGACAAAACTCTTACCTTCTTCATACTTTTCTCTCCTTTGTTGGTAAATTTTTTGTATGTTCGAGAAAACATACCTGTAAAATTGTAGCTTAATGGAAAAAAAAAGGGTCGACAATCTTGTTATTTGGTTCAAACCAAGGCAACCATAGATAAGGTAAAATTGCCACCATGTTCAAACGAAACACTACCCCCGCAGAACCCGCACAACCGGTCCAGGCTGTCGAGCGCATCACCTCGGTGCTTGGCTCCGGTGTGATCTGGCACGGAAGCATCAACGGCTCGGGCGGCGTGCGCATCGAAGGCGCGTTCGAAGGCGAGATCGCCCTGCGCGGCATGCTCGTTGTCGGCGAGACCGGGCGTGTGACCTGCCAAAACGTGCGCGCCAATACCGTCATCGTGGCGGGCGCGGTGCGAGGAAACATTACCACCCAGAAGCTGGAAATCCGCGCCACGGGGCGCGTATGGGGTGACGTGGTCACCACCGCTTTTGTGACTGAGGAAGGCGCGTTCCTGCGGGGTCAAATTCGGATGGAAGAATCGGTCGACCTTAATCTCGAGCCTGCTCCTGAAGCCACACCTTCGGAAGCCGCCCAGGCTGAATCCATTGCCCAAACGCCGATGCAAATGCCCGAGCCTACACCAGCCTCAGCGCCTGTAAATACGCAGCGACTGCCGCGCAAAAAGAAAACGGAAGAAACCTAACCTTTTCCTCGCCCCTCTCCCATAAAGAGAGGGGAATTTGTAATATGAAATACACCTCCCTCTCCATTCAAACACAACGCGAATTCCCAAACAACGCCCGCACACAGGGCTGGGGCTGGCTCGTCCGCGCCGGGTATTTGACCCGCGAAAATCAGATACTGCCTTTGGGCGAACAGATGATGCAAAGACTGCAGCATCTTTCTATTGACCCGTCGCTTGGCATTCCGCTTATATCGAATGAGCGTGATACCTACTTTCCACTTTCCACCGGGAATATTGAAATCGCTCACTGCCCCGCCTGTCATTACACCGAGCGGATTGAATTGGCGCAATTCCAAAAGACCGCCCTGCCGTGCGAAGAGGAAAAGCCACTGGAGAAGGTATCCACGCCGGAGTGCAATACCATCGAGGCGTTGGCGAATTTGCTGAACATTCCCAAAGAGAAAACCGCCAAGGCGTTGATGTACGTCCGCAAGGCGGATAATAAATTTGTCTTCATCGCTGTGCG
>JBAIYF010000332.1:0-8805 GCA_037916115.1 Anaerolineales bacterium | reverse complement strand
GGATAATACGCGCAGAGCAGGGGAGTTCGGGTTGTTTAGGGCGATCACATATGTCGTCGTGCCGAATAGCAATACAGCCACAACCGCGATCAATGTGCCGCGCACTACATTACGAAACGTGTTGGGTGCTGGCTGGGTTTGGGCTTTGATCTGCTTTGGCAGGGGCAATGTGGGGTTGATGGTTGCTTGAACGCGTACCAGTGCTAACTTGGCTTCTTCGTTACGTGGGTTGATCTTAAGAACGCGTTGGTAGCATTCAACCTTGTGTTCCTTTTCCTCCACCACTTTGGCAAGGAGCATCCATGCAGCTTCGTCGTCGGGGTAGACCTTGAGAAGGTCTGCCAGATATTTCTTCGCCAGGTCGCGGTTTCCGCGCTGGAAGGTGTAATTGGCTTGAGTTAAGAGTTCTTGCTTGTTCATGATAAAGAGACCTGACAGGTGTTGGAAACCTGTCAGGTCTGGGTTTCTTATAAACTCGGTTCCACGACCGGCTCGCTCGATTTCTCAAGCGCGATCTCGCCGTCATCGTCCACCTTTACAGCGATGTTATCGCCGTCGGCGAATTCGCCGGAGAGCAGTTTGTCGGAAAGCGGGTCTTCAACCTTCATTTGAATGACACGGCGCAGAGGACGTGCACCAAACTCGGAGTCGTAGCCCTGTTCTGCGAGCAGAGATAAGGCTTCTTCCGCGGCGATCAGGCTCAGGTCATGTTCTTTGAGGCGGTCGGCGACTTTTGCCAATTCCAAGCGGACGATCTTGCCGATATCCTCTTTGTTGAGTGCGCGGAAGATGACCACGGCATCGACACGGTTGATGAACTCGGGGCGGAAGGCGCGCTTGAGCGATTCGCTCAGTTTTTTGCGCATGTCTTCGTACGAGAGTTTTTCTTCGGTGGCTTCGTCGCGTTTGAGCGCAAAGCCAAGGCTGGACTGACGCTTGATGACGTCGGCGCCGATATTGGAGGTCATGACGATGATGGCGTTGCGGAAATCCACCTTGTGACCCTTGGCATCGCTGAGCTGACCTTCTTCCATGATCTGCAGCAACATGTTGTGGACTTCGGGGTGTGCCTTTTCGATCTCGTCAAAGACGACGATGGAATATGGGCGGCGGCGCAGCGCTTCGGTAAGCTGCCCGGCATCTTCGTAGCCGACATATCCGGGAGGGGCGCCAACGAGGCGGGAAGCGGTGTGGCGTTCCATGAACTCAGACATATCGAGTTGTACAGCGGCATCTTCACTGCCGAACATGAACTTGGCAAGTGCCTTGGTGAGTTCGGTCTTGCCAACGCCGGTTGGTCCGAGGAACATGAACGAACCAATGGGGCGGCGCGGGTTCTTCAAACCGGCGCGGGCACGGCGTACAGCGCGTGAGATGGCAACGATGGCATCTTCCTGCCCGATGATGGCTTTGCGAAGTTCATCTTCCATCTTGAGCAAGCGCTGCGATTCTTCTTCTGTGAGCTGCATTAACGGAACGCCCGTCCACATGGAGACGACTTCGGCGATATCTTCCGCTGAAACAACGGGGCTGTTGGCGCGGTCCCAGCCAGTGCGCAGGCGTTCGATCTGCTGGCTGAGGTCTATTTCGCGCTCTTCCCACTCGCGGACATCTTCGAGGTTGCCTTCTTCGTTGGCAAGCGAGCGGTTCTGGCGTGCCTGGCGCAACTGGCTGAACAGGTCTTTTGCCTGTTTGGCAGCGGGGCTTTTGTACATGCGCACGCGCGAGGATGATTCATCGATCAGGTCGATGGCTTTATCCGGCAGGAAGCGTTCGGTCACATAGCGTGTGGAAAGATGCGCAGCCGCCTTGAGCGCTTCGTCTGAAATGACAAGGTGATGGTGTTCTTCATAAGCCGAACGGATGCCCTTGAGGATTTCGATGGTTTCCTCTTCGGAGGGTTCATCCACCTGCACGGGCTGGAAGCGGCGTTCAAGTGCCGCATCAGATTCGATGTGCTTACGGTACTCTTCCAATGTGGTCGCACCGATGACCTGCAATTCTCCACGAGACAAGGCAGGTTTGAGGATGTTGGCTGCATCGACGGAAGAGCCTGCGGCTCCTGCCCCGACCAACATGTGAACCTCATCTATGAACAGGATCGCGCCCGATTGCTTTAACTCATCTATGATGCGCTTGAGGCGTTCTTCGAATTGACCGCGGTACATCGTACCCGCCACGAGCGAACCTACGTCCAATTGCAGTAGGCGCTTGTTCATAAGTGGGGCAGGTACATCGCCATCCACGATTCGTTGAGCGAGACCTTCCACGATGGCGGTTTTGCCAACGCCAGGTTCACCGATAAGAGCAGGGTTGTTCTTTGTGCGGCGCGCCAAAATCTGAATGACGCGTTCGATTTCCATCTGGCGGCCGATGACCGGGTCGAGTTTCTTTTCCTCGGCTTTGGCGGTCAGGTCGGTGGCGAGTTGATCGACGAGCGGGGTTTTGGGATTGTTGCCGCCCGGTGCGCCCTTGCCTTGCTGGGGTCCGCCCGCAGGGGCTGCCGGTGTGGCGGATGATGAAGACTCATTCAACACACGGCGGGTTTGGCGGCGGATCTGGTCGGGGGTTACGCCCAGACGGCGCAAGGCTTCGAGCGCGGTGGAGTCCACACGCACCAGACCAAGCAAAATGTGCTCAGTGCCGATGTAGTGGTGACCGAGGCGGCGTGCCTCTTCCACGGCGAATTCCAGAACCTGCTGGGTCTCGGGTGCCAGTTCGATGCGGTTGGGGTCGAAGTTCGGGTTGCCGCTGGTGATGCGCGCGATCACCTCGCGCACACGGTCTGACGACATGCCCAATTCGCGCAGCACACGTCCAGCCACACCGCCTTCTTCATCCATTAATCCGAGGAGAAGGTGCTCGGTTCCAATGCTATTTTGACGGGCGCGCTCTGCCTCTTGATGGGCGAGGCTGAGCACACGCCTTGCTCGCTGTGTAAAACGTTCCATTCCAGCCATAATTTTTCTCCTAATTACCTTGTGGGGATTCTACCAAAAAGCGAAAATCCCGTTGTAGGAAAAAGGTTAGAGTTTCCTTACGAGAAGGGGACAAAGCGGATGTTTCAAAGAAAAAATGTTTATTTTTGAAAGAAACCTAGACGAACGGATAGGTCATTTGAGGGATATTTAAAACGGTAATGACATGATATTCTTGAGCACATCGTTCTTACCTAGTCTAACTCAGGAGATATCATCATATGTTTGGCAGGAAAAAAGAGAAACCGGAACAAAAACCTTTTCAATTGTTGGTTTTGACCACTGAGTACATAATTGAAGGGACAGCAGATGCTGATGAACAATTCTTCCTTCCTGTAAGTGATGAACATTGGTCGCCGATCGTGCTTCGAAATGTGCAGATCACCTCAGTGAACAATGAGGATATTCCAGTGCGCAAAGCAGAGACATTTGAAGTACATGGGAACACTGTTGTAGCGTTGATCCCGTTGAAAGACGCTTCCACAATGGCTCAATTCGAATCGTATGTTTACTGGAATGAAGAAATAAAAGGCACATTCTTCATCGGACCTTATCTGTTCGAAGGGGTTTTGATGAATGTCGGCAATGGGCGCTTTTCACGTCGATTAAGAATGACAGGTGTTACCATCCGTCATGCGAGCTCGAAATCACCATTTAGAGAAATCCAATCTCCTGATGTTTTGATTAACACTTCCTGGTTTCATGGGCGTGAAGTGAAATGAGCTTAATAACAAAGAGGACCCGTTCGGGTCCTCTTTGTTATTAAGCCTTCAGAAAGTCTATGACTTTTTCATGAACATCAGTCGACTGCAATGCCCCACGGTGACCAAACCCGTTGGTCTCGATGTACTGAGCCTCTCTCCACGCTGCGGCAATGGCTCGGCTATCTTCCACCGGGGTGACATTGTCCGACCGGTCATGGAACATCAGCGCGGGAATGCGAATCTGCTCCACCAGTTTTTCATGGACGATCGCATCAATTGTGTCCCTGCCAAACTTATCGTAGATCATTTCTCGCAGCCCGTCGATGAGTTCATCCGGCAGGTTGGCTAGTACTTGAAAACGCGGAAGGGAGTCCAGCAGGCGGTTGAATGATCCAAGATAAACCAACTTGGAGGGCATGGGGAAATTCCGTTTGGCGAGTGCATACGAAGTGATCAGTGTCCCGAATGAATGGGCAATGATGACATCGAACTTGCCTTCTTGCTGCAAGATTAGTTCCATGGTGGGGGCAATTTCAAGGATATTTGCGGTCTTCCCATCAGACTCACCATGTGCAGGCTGATCATAAGCGATGACCCGGTATCCAGCTGCCAACAGCGGTTCGACGAAACCCGTCATCTGGGCGCGTGCACCGCCCCAACCATGCATCAATAGGGCAGTGGGTCCGCTTTCGCCCCAGGAAGTGACTGCCAGCTCACCGCCCTCAAAGGGGATACGGTAATTTGTTCCGCGGGCAAGCACTGCTTCATCGGCTGACTTTACTTCATATTTGCTTGGTCCAAAAAAAACGCGATAAACCTTTTTTAGAACAGCTTGCGAATCGATCTTCGGTTCTAAAACGCTCATTATTGTTTCTCCTTTTGTAAACTTACTATTTAGTAAGTTTTTTCGACAAAAAAATTATTTGAGTAGATCCAGTTTTATTTGTTCGATCACATTGTGGAACTTCTTCGCGCCCAACGCGCGCGCCATTTGCAGCGCTCCCTGCACAGTAGAAAGGATTAACGCGGCTTTATCGGCAGGCTCGCCTTTGAAGGCAAATACACCAGCATCCCTGCCCTCTAACAGCGTGGATTGAAGCCAAATCAGCAATTCTTTATGCAAGCCTTGCACTTCGCTTTGCAAGCTTTCAGGAATGGAGTTGAATTCGGCTTCCATCGAACCCACCAGGCATATCTTGCCCTGGTCTGCGCGCATATTGGTGTAAATGCTAAGGAACCAATCAAGTTTCCCCTCAGGGGTCAGGTCTTTGACGCGTGAATTATTGATCCATAACTTAAAGCGTTCGCGGTATCGCTGTATGACGGCGATGCCAAGATCTTCCTTGGTGGGGAAGTGATAATGAATGGCGGCATTTTTCACGCCCAGTTCCGAAGCAATATGGGCATAGCTGAACCCATTAAAGCCCTTGTCCTGCAACAAGGCTTCGCCGAGATTTAGGATCGTCCGCTTGGAGTTTTCGATCTTCACCATAAGACCGCATTTTACTTACTAGTCAGTAAGTTGTCAAGCCTACCCGGTGTTTCTCAACCCAGCCGCAATGCCATTGATAGTTAACGCCATTACTTCACGCAGGGCTTTCGCCTCTTTCCCGTCCGGGTCTGTCAGTTTTCGTAACCGTTGCAGGGTTTCCACTTGAATGTAGTTCAACGGGTCCACATAAGGGTTACGAAGTTGCACGGCTTGCTGTGTCACCGGTTCCAATTCCAACAGAGATTTGTGTCTGCTGATCTTCAAGACCTTGTTGCTGGTGCGTTCATATTCGGAACGGATAGTGTTGAAAATTTCGCCTGCCATTTTTTTGTCCGGCACAAGCTCCACATACAAAGCGGAAATATCCATGTCTGCTTTGAGGAGGGAAATTTCGGAATTGTTGAGCAGAGTGCTGAAGAAAAGCCAGCCGTCGTACATTTCCTGTAGAAGCGGAAGGTCGTCCACCGCCTCCAACCCAGACCCAAGGCTGTACCAACTCGGCAGGTTGAATCTACTCTGCATCCATGAGAAGACCCACGGGATCGCGCGAATCTGATTCACAGCCCCAGCCTTGGCGCGCGAGGCGGGACGTGACCCGATCTGCAAACGTTTGATCTCGTCCAAGGGAGTTGCGGCTTCCCAAAATTCGATAAAGCCCGGCGTTTCATAAACAAGTGCACGATACGCCCGCAGCCCGGCTTGCGCGATGATTTCCATTGTCTCACGCCAACGTTTTGGAATTTGTTTCTCTTTATTTGGGGCGGAAGCAAGGATGACCGCATTGGCGATCTGTTCCAGATGACGATGTGCCAGCCCGGGGTTTGCATAGCGAGAAGCGATGATCTCACCTTGTTCTGTAACCCGAAAGCGACCGTTGATACTGCCTGCAGGCTGCGCACGGATGGCATTGTTGGCGGGACCGCCGCCGCGGGCTATGGTGCCGCCACGCCCGTGGAAGATGGTCAACTTGATGTTATGCTTTTCGGCGACGCGCGTGATCTCTTCCTGTGCCTGATAGAGATACCAGTTGGCCATTACATAACCGCCGTCTTTGTTGCTGTCCGAATAACCGATCATCACCATCTGTTCATTGTTATGGGATTTCAGATGTTCCTGGTAATAGTCAGAAGTGAAGAGCTGCTCAAGAATTGCGGGTGCGTCTTTGAGATCCTGGATCACTTCGAAGAGCGGCGTGATGGGCGGCAGGGACTTGCACCCGCCCCATTTGGCAAGCAGCAGCACGGTTAATACATCTGCGGCAGCGTGGGTCATGGAAATGACAATCGGACCCAGCAGGTGTTTCCCATATATTTCATGAGTGCGACCGATCAGCTTGAAGAGAGACCAGGTCTCGGCGGCATCGGCGGTGACGCCCAGGCTTGGGGCGAGACTCGGGACCGGGTCCCGTAAGAGGCGTTCTAACAATTCTGTGCGGGCATCATCTGGCATCGTCTCGAAATTTGATTCAATGTTCAGCGCCCGCAAAACTTCGCTCAAGGCGGCATTGAAGCGGCTTGAGTCTTCGCGGATATCCAGACGTGCGGCGTGCAACCCGAAAATTTCCACTTTGTGAATGACGGTTTGCAATCGATCCTGTATGAGGCTTTTAGGCAAGGCAGAAGCGATCAGGTGCAATGGCTCAAGCAGGTGGTTCACATCGACGAGGGCGTGGTGCTTGTGTGTGCCGAGCAGGTGCCGGGTCATTTCATCCTTGGAGGCTTCTCCGAGGTCGTATGCCAGCAAGGCAAGCACAAGACGATACGGCTCGTTGGCATATCGTTTTTCGATGTAATCAACGTGTTTGGGAAAGGGGCGGCGATTCTCGATCCAATCGGTAAGTTCGGGTGGCGGGGCGATGCGATTGGAACTGACGCTTAATTGACGTCCCAATTCCTGAAGATCGCGGCGCAGATTTTCCACGGCAAGCCCGCGATGCAGGCGCAGGGTTTCGGCTGTGACATCTGATTTGACGAATGGATTTCCGTCGCGGTCGCCGCCGATCCACGAGGCAAGTTTGAGCCAGCCTTGCGGCGGTTGGACATCGGGATAATGTTTGGCAAGCGCCTGCTCAAGGTCGCGATACATTACCGGGATCGTGTTCCAGAAAAATGCCTCAACAAAATACATGCCGGTGCGTACTTCGTCGGTGACGGTTAATTTTTCGGCGCGGGTACGATCGGTTAGCCAGAGCGACGAGATCACTGCGCGCAGTTCGTTCTCGGCATTCTGTTTTTCGTAGGTGTAAAGTCCATTTTGCCCGAGCTGGTTGAGGAGGAGGGCGATGCGCTCGGTCTTGGAGAGAATGGTGCGGCGGCGGGCTTCGGTGGGGTGTGCAGTTAGAACCAATTCGATGGACAAGGAGTCCATTAAAGCAGACATCTCGCTTGATGAGACTCCGCGTTGTTTGAGGATGGCGATCGCTTCACCGATCGATTCCTGAACGGGTGTTGGGAAGGTTTCATTTTCCCGCTGGCGGAGCAGATGCACACGATGATGTTCCTCGGCAAGATTCACCAAGTCGAAGTAGGTGGCGAAGGCGGCTGCGACCACGCGCGCATCTGAATCCTTGAGCGAGGAGACGTGTTGCTGTAGTTTTTCCGCCGCATCTTTATCTCCGGTACGGCGCGCTTTGGCTAACGCACGAATCCGTTCTTCGGTTTCAAAGAGTCCGGGAGATTCAAGCTCTGAGATGACTTTGCCAAGCAGGTCGCCAAGCAGGTGTATGTTCTGTGAAATATCCATGATGAATGGATTGTATAACAAAGATAATGTTGGCGACAATACAACTTATGGGTACTTCTTTCCATTCCACCATCGAACTGTTGCCTTCGGTGTAAGAAACTTTTTCTGAACGGCGTCCAGTCGTTATCTTTAGAAACAAGGAGAAATTAAATGAAAGCCTACGACGTAGTCAGTCAGCACCTGCGAGCCGTGGAAGCGGGAGATTGGGAGAAAGCCGATTCTTTCATTGCAGAGGATTACTCAATGAGCGGGACAAT
Source organism: Anaerolineales bacterium (assembly GCA_037916115.1). Lineage (GTDB taxonomy): Bacteria > Chloroflexota > Anaerolineae > Anaerolineales > Villigracilaceae > Villigracilis. Next base: position 632 of record JBAIYF010000332.1, on the reverse strand, counting down.
TCCCTTTCCGGTCAGTTTGTTCATCAAGATCACTAAAAAGGAATCTCTGCGGATGCACAAGCCGCGCAAAACCGCCATGCCCGATTTCAAGTTCAATGAGAAGATTTTGGAAGAGACGGATGAGATGGTGAAACTGCAAGTCAACCTCACCGGAACGCACACCGGTGTGATCGATTACACCGGCATCTTACGCGGAGTCCCCGTCATTCAACCGACCGGGAAAAAGGTAAATCTACCGGACGAATTTTTTACGTATTTCGTCCGCAACGGGAAGATCTACAAGACCATTGGAAAGATTCCAAAAAATGCCGGGGTTCAGGCTTTGGTGCGGGCAGTGACTGGCTCATAACAAAAAATCCCAAAACCGAGGTTTTGGGATTTTTTATACCAGCTTTTAGAAACTATACCTTCTCGCCACGAAACTGTGTTTCGTACAATTGGCTGTAAATTCCGCCGGTGGTTAGCAATTCTTCGTGAGTGCCGCGTTCGACGATCCTGCCTTTGTCCATTACAAGAATTTGATCTGCGGCAAGGATGGTAGACAGACGATGCGCAATGACGATGCTGGTACGTCCTGCCATGACGCGTTTCAACGCATCTTGGATCAGTGCTTCGGATTCACTATCAAGTGA
>JBAIYF010000331.1:0-4510 GCA_037916115.1 Anaerolineales bacterium | reverse complement strand
AATCCACGTCAGTTGGACCCTGGCTGCTGAAACCAGCCATGAAGTCATCATTTCCTGTAATAAAGTAGCCAGGAGCAGCAACGATTGTGGCGGTTTCGCCGTCATGCATGGCAAGTGCCACACCGTCTGTGATGGATACATTGTAGGCATAAATGGTTGGCTGGTCGGGTGTGCCATCCTGCGCCATACCAATGCCATCCCCAGCCGAATTGTTCACAACCAACACTGCCACAGCGCCGGCATTTTGGGCATTGCGAACCTTGGTGGAGAATGAACAAGTGCCACGAGAGAGCAGAGCAATTTTTCCAGTAAGATCGGTGGAAAGGGCGGTACAAGCTGTGCTTAAGTTAGTGGCAGCATTTGTGGGCGCTTCTGTAAGGACAGCCAATGGAGCAGAAAGATCACTGCTTACAACCGCAAAATCTCCTGAGACTGCGGCATATGATTCACTACCGACATTGACCGGAGTTGCCACAATATGTCCCACGGTGGAAGCGCCAGCGGTCAATGCGCGAGCCGCAGAGCCGGGAGACTCAACCGTGTAGTTTCCGGGTCCACTATTGCCTGCCGCCACAGCCACAACCATGTTCGCCATATCCATGTTATCTACGGCAATGGTCAAAATATCCTGAACACCACTGGCACCGCCGCCAAGGCTCAGGTTTGCCACATCAAAGCCGTCAGCATAGGCGGCTTCCAGAGCATTTAAGATATCCTCACTGCGGGCATTTTCCTGGTCACCGGGGAAGATATTGTAGTTGCCAAGCAGGGCGCGCGGAGCCACACCAGAAATGGTATGCGGAACCACGACACCATTTACTGTTACAGGAGTGCCATAATTACAGGCAACCGTTCCAGCAACATGGGTGCCATGGTCTTGAAGCGCTTCAGGGGTATATCCGCGTCCCGGGGTTTTGTTGCTGAACACCTTGGCAACAATGACCTTATTGTTGGTGAAGTTCGTGTCACCCATCTGAACTTGAGCCGGGTAGCCCGTATCATCAAAGCAGACATGGGTAATATCAATGCCAGTATCAAGGATTGCCACCTTCACACCCTCGCCAGCGTTGGCATATGAACCGCCCTGAGCAGCCCAGGCTTCCATCGCGTTGATGATGTCGAGATCGGGATCATCGGAGGTCGGGTAATACAGACCCTGATATTCGGCACGGAAAACCATCGGCGCCCCCTTGAGCACTTCGATCGGTGTTCCGTTCAATTGAACACTGACTGCGTTCAAGGAAATGTCGAATTCGCCGGTCACTTTGGCTTTGGGGGCATTCTTACGCAGCCACTGCTTGAATTCATTGCGCTCTGCAGAAAGCAAAGCCCGATACGACTTGACGGTTTTGCTGTTGAAATCGATCTTTTTGCCCGGCTGGGGCTTTGTTTTTTCATATGTAGAAAGCGGGGCACTCTTAAGGAGGACCAGCGCGGCAGAGGTATCCACTCGCGGCCCATCCTTTGATACATCTGAACCATTCCCCCCCCGTCCTGCAAACGCTGAGCCTGTAAAACTAACTGCTAGTACAAGAATTGCAAAAACAGTTAAAACCTTATACATTCTACTTTTCATTGCATTCTCCTTATTTGGAAAATTGTTTGACATAGAATTTAAGAAACGGTTTTCGTGAAAGATTTTGGACACAACCTCCTGGTTTTTTAATCGCCAGACCGCCGTAGCAGTCTGCCCGGCGGTCTGGCGATCTTTTCAGGGAAAGACCCATGACTTTGCGTCCCCGCCTCACAACGGGTTTGCCTTTTCGAGTTTGCGTTTTGTAATACTTATCTCATTATCCCTTTTTTCACGAAGATTTCAATATCTCTTTCTTAAAATTTTCCAACCCAATATATAATCCTGTGGATGCTTAAAAAAATACTCCCCCTGGCCCTGCCCATTGCCATTGCCACGGCAGGACTGTACCTGTACTTCACCTATGGAAGCGGAAAGTCTGCCGAGCGCACAGCACAGGTGATAAGTTGGTTTAGAGACCCCGCCTCACGCCCGGAGTTGATGATGGCTCTTGGCACAAACTGCAATGACGCCCCGTTCACCTTCCCCACCAACGGATTGATCGGTTTCATTTGGGATGACTCCTTCCGCCCGGGGCACCGTCACAGTGGTTTGGATATTTTCGGCGGAACCGAAGTTGGTGTTACTCCCATTGTTGCCGCTTATCCTGGCTATCTCACCCGGCAGGAAGATTGGAAATCCACCGTCATCATCCGCGTGCCGAACGACCCATTGCAGCCATCCCGTCAGATATGGGTCTACTACACCCACATGGCAGATCCGGAAGGGAATTCCTTTGTTTCAGAAGAATTCCCACCGGGAACCAAAGAAGTGTTTGTGGAAGCCGGAACCTTCCTGGGCTATCAGGGAAATTACTCTGGTGACCCTTCCAACCCAGTCGGCGTGCATTTACACATCTCCATTGTAGAGGATGACGGTTTGGGAAATTTCAAGAACGAACTTGAGATCGAAAACACTTACGACCCAACGCCCTACTTCGGCATGCCATTGAACGCAAACTCAAACCCGGATACCATTCCGGTTTGTAACTAACTAAAGGATGAAATCATTGAAAAACAAAGTTGTATTAATCACCGGTGCAGGCAAAGGAACTGGACGCAGGCTGGCAGAGGAACTGTCGGCACGCGGTGCAATCATCGCCGCTAATGACATATCTCCCATCAACGTAGAGGAGGTCGTGGACGCAATCCGCGCAAAAGGCGGGCAGGCGAAGGCATACATTGAGGATGTGGCAAAAAAAGTCGGCGCGCAGATGTTGGTAAAAGGTGTGGAAGATGACTTTGGAACAATTGATGTGCTCATCAACCATGCCGCCGTCGAACCACACACCCCGCTGCTGGATATGGACGAGTGGGACTGGCACCGCACCATCGACGTGAACCTGACCGGGGCATTTCTCATGGCGCAATCTGTTGGGCGTGTGATGCGCGAAAAAGGCTCCGGCGTAATAGTATGCCTGGTTCCAGGAACAGGCGAAAGTCAGAAAGAGGCGGGGGCGTATTTGGCAGGCAAGGCAGGTGTAGTGGAACTATCCCGCCATCTGGCGCGGGAATTGAATCCACATAGGGTACGCGTGTTCACGGCAGCTACACTTGAAGAGGCGCTCAAAATATTGGAGGAAGCATGAAGGAATTGTACGAATACCGCGAAAAATTACTGTCACGGATGCGCGAAGCAACGGACGAATTTTGTAAAGCCTGCGAAACCTTCACAGATCCATTCACGCCTGTGGAAGATGGCTGGAGTGTGCATCAAATCGCCTTTCACGTGCGTGACGTGAACCGTGAAGTATACGGCTTGCGCATACGCCGCACAGCAAATGAGACCAACCCGCTCTTCAAAAATTTTGACCCCGATGCATGGATGGCGGCACACTACAAAAAAGACGAAGATTTTCAAAAGATAAACGCCGAGTTCAAAGCCGAGTTGAACGATCTTGTCAACATGCTGACAGCATTACCGCATGAGGCATGGTCGCGGATAAGCACCCACGAAGCGCTTGGACCTGAACTCACGCTGCAATTATGGGTGGAGCGCAGCCTCGCCCACATCGAAGAACATTTGGTTACCCTCAAAAGCCTCAAAAAATAGGTGAATTTTGCCCGTTTTTTGATAATTTACTGTAAAATACTTCCTATGAAAAAGCAAAGAATCATACTTGTTGACGATCATGAAGTGGTGCGGCTTGGTTTGAAGTCGCTTTTGGAACGACATCCCCAGTTCGATGTGGTTGGCGAGGCAGGTTCGGCGCGTGAAGCACTCGAACAAACCGCCCTCCTCAAACCAGATGTAGTTGTCATGGACATCCGCCTGCCGGGCACTTCAGGCATAGAAGCCTGCGAACAGATCGTTGCTCAATTCCCCAACACCAAGGTCATCATGCTCACCTCCTACGCCGAAGACGAAATGCTCTTCTCTGCCATCCGCGCGGGAGCTTCGGGCTACATCCTCAAACAGATCGGCAGCGAAGACCTCATCAAGGCGCTTGAATCAGTTGGGCGCGGCGAAGCCCTGCTCGACCCCGCCGTCACCCAGCGTGTCTTTCAAGAAGTACGTCGAGCCGTGAAAGAAGAGGAAGCCTCGGCCTTCGCGCATCTCAGCCAGCAAGAAAAACATGTACTGCTGCTCGTCTCTGAAGGCAAAACCAACCGTGAGATTGCCAAAAGTCTCTTCCTCGGCGAAGGCACCGTTCGCAACTACGTTTCAAGCATTCTCTCAAAACTCAACGTAAACAACCGCGCCGAAGCCGCCGCCTACGCGGTCGAACACAACCTCAGAGATTACATCTCTTAATTTTTCAAAATGGATGAAAGGACACGTTCCGCCCAACAGGAATGTGTCCTTTCTTTGCTTAATCCGCCTGCCGCCTCCCCGCCTCTTTCTGACCTTGAACGGATCGCCCCACCCAGACGTTTTCCACACCGAAAATGGAACCAGTTCATCGCTCCAAACGTCCTATTGACTTGGTCTTGTCAA
>JBAIYF010000330.1:0-2717 GCA_037916115.1 Anaerolineales bacterium | reverse complement strand
ATGAGAGGCATCTGCTTGGACGTGGACACCAGTAACGCCGACAAGCCGATCGCGGTCGCGTTGACCTCGACAGCCTTGGAGATGATCGTCTCCGCGGGCACCTGCTTGCCGAGGTCGATCACGTCGTAGCCGTTATTGGCAAGGATGGTCTTCACTAAATTTTTGCCGATGTCATGCACATCGCCATAGACGGTGGCGAGCACGACCAATCCCTTGCTGACGCCTTCGACCTTTTCAAGATAATTCTCAAGGTGTGAGACGGTCTTCTTCATCACTTCGGCGGATTGAAGCACGAAAGGCAGAATCAACTCGCCCGCACCAAACTTGTCACCGACTTCTTTCATGGCGGGCAGCAGGACGTTGTTGAGCACATGTACAGCCACTTCATGGCGGGCGGATCGCTCACCGGTCGGTTCGCGGTTGATGATCTCGTCAATATCCGCTTCGACGCCATCCTTGAAGCGATGCACGATCTTCCAGTGCAATTTCTGCTCGGAGGTCATGCCTTCGGTCGGGTCGGCGACGGTCGAGCCGGTGGTGACTTCCACCTTTTCAAAATACTGAATGAAACGCTGTAACGCGTCTTCACGGCGGTTGAAGATGAGGTCTTCGCACAGTTCTTTTTCTTCAGCGCTGATCTCGGCATATGGCATCACATGCGCGGCGTTGACGATTGCCATGTCCAAACCGGCTTGCACACAGTGATAAAGCATGACGGAGTTCAACGCGGGGCGGGCTTGCGGTGCAAAGCCGAAGGACAGGTTGCTCACGCCGAGCGAGGTCATCACACCCGGCAAAGCGGACTCGATCAAGCGAATGCCTTCGATGGTCTCCTTGGCGGAATCAACAAATTCCGGGTCGCCGGTGGCGAGGGTGAAGGTCAGGTCGTCGAAGACGAGGTCTTCGGGTTTCAGTCCGTGGTCATTGACGGCGATATCGTAGATGCGCTGCGCCACTTCGAGTTTGCGCTGGGCGGTCTTTGCCATGCCTTGCTCGTCAATGGTCAATACGATGACCGCTGCGTTGTACTTCCTGGCAAGCGCGAAGATCTTATCGGCTTTATCACGACCGGACTCTAGATGCGTGGAGTTAATGAGACAACGTCCCGGTGCAGTTTGCAAAGCAACTTCGAGCACGTCCACTTCGGTGGAGTCGATCACGAGCGGAACGTCCACGCCCATTTGCAATTTCTTCACAACCTTGCGCATTTGCTCCGCTTCGTCAGAACGCTCGGTGACAGCGACGGAAATATCCAGCGCGTGTGCGCCGCCCGCCACTTGTTCACGCGCGATGTCGAGAATGCCGTCGTAATCTTCTTCAAGCAAGAGGCGCTTGAACTTGCGTGAACCTTGCGCGTTGCAACGCTCGCCGAGCAAGGTCGGGGCGGGGTCCTGTCGCATGGCAATCGCTGACATGGCAGAAGCAAGCTGAGGCGTAGATTGAACCGGAGCTTTGTCGCTTGGTAATTGGTAATTGGCGAGTTTATCCACCAGTAGTTTGAGATGCGCAGGAGTCGTGCCGCAGCATCCACCCACAACGCGGACATTGTGTTTTGTCACGAACTCGTACATATCATTCGCGTATGGTTCCGGTTCAAGCGGATAGACGGCTTGACCATCAACGTTGAGCGGAAGACCGGCATTTGGAATACATGAAACCGGCAACACAGAATTTTCACCGAGGAAGCGGATCGGCTCGCGCATGTGTTCGGGTCCGGTCGAGCAGTTGAGACCGATAACGTCGATGCCCATGCCTTCGAGGATGGTGAGGGATGCATTGATGTCGGTGCCGAGCAGCATGCGACCGGTCGTATCCAGCGTGACCTGAGCCTGGATCGGCAAGTAGACATTCGTTTCGCTGAACGCTTTGTGAATGCCCGTGATGGCGGCTTTGACTTCGAGAATGTCCTGCGAAGTTTCGATAAGAAGAAGATCGACGCCGCCTTGAATGAGACCGACAGCCTGTTCGCGGAAGGTGTCGATCAGTTCGTCGTAAGAGATGTTCGAGAGTTCGGGGTCATTTGTGGATGGCAACTTGCCGGACGGACCGATGGAGCCGGCAACAAAACGCGGCTGACCGGTCTTCGCGGCGAATTCATCCGCCACTTTGCGGGCGAGGTTCGCGGCGGCGACGTTGATCTCGATGATGCGATCTTGCAGTTTGTATTCCTGCATGGTCAGGCGATTTGAGCGGAAGGTATCCGTCTCGAGCACATCCACGCCTGCTTCCATAAATGAGCGGTGGACTTTTTCCACGGCTTCAGGATAGGAAATGACGAGGTAGTCATTGCATCCGTTATATTGTTCGCCGCCAAAATGCTCGGCGGTGAGATTTTGCAATTGCAGGCTCGTGCCCATCGCGCCATCGAAAACGAGGACTTTCTTTTCGAGGGCGTCGAGGTAACGGCGGTTGGTGTATTGTCTTTTCATTAATTCTTCTTTCCTTATCAATGTATTCTTTCAACAGTTTTATCAAACAAGTTTCTTTTTCAACGTGAGATCATACTCTTCATACCCAAGCTTTTTATACAACGCCAGCGCGGGCAGATTATCATCCCCGGTTTGGACGAGGAGGCTGCGCGCACCTTTTTGGATGGCGACTTGCTCGGCAAAAGCAACCAGGTCACTGGCAATGCCGCGCTTGCGATATCTATCCATGACGTATAACTCGGTCAATTCGGCATGGGGGATGGAATATAAAACACTTGGCACCACACG
>JBAIYF010000329.1:0-3042 GCA_037916115.1 Anaerolineales bacterium | reverse complement strand
CTTTCGACGTCAAATAGTTTGATGTCGAAATATTATCAAATCTTACTCCCAGAGTCAAGCGGGAAGTACCTAGCCGTTTGGGTAGGAATCAAAAACGTCCACCAAATACATGGTGGGCGTTTTTGATGTCGGTTTATCATTTTTTACGGCTGTTGAATTCCATTTCCATAAGGATGCGAAGGATAATAGGAATCGCCCGTAATGGGAAATAAACTGGAATAATATTTACACTTGCACGGATGGCCGACTTGAAAAAAGAGTTGATAATGTCGCCAATACCGAGTGAGTCCATACCCATATTAAAAAATATTCCCATAACCAATTCATTATTTATCAAAGCTTCAAGGATATAAATGACAACTATTGCATTGGCTGCCCAAGTTATTTTATCTTTCAAATCTAGAACTTTCAAAGGCTCATATAAAACCGGCTGGTTCTTTTCGTTAAGTAGATTTTCTTCCCACTCTTCAAGCCCGTTGTTTTTTTCATCAAGTTCAGTGGTTGGCGCATCCTGCTCAGGAATCGCATCTAACTTTTTGCTCAGAATACCTTCAAGAATTTCGAATGTTAAATCTGACCATTGAGTTCGATCATTCTTTCTCCAGATTTCAAGTTGCTCATAAATATCTTTACTTTGAAGATTGTTATAAATTTGCTTTCGTAAATTCTCATTCATTTATCCCCTCCTCATCTGTATTCCTGTATCTGTAATTCAAATCCGTTTCAACGATCATATCTAATGCCAACCCTACCCCCTTTAAAACCAAAAAGTAAAATGCTCCTTGAACTATCCAGCGCAGGATCAATGTTAATAATTCAACTGTAACGAATGGGTTTGTTGCAAACAAATTGATTAGATTTGTTTGGTATTGATCCTGAACATAACTGTTATATCGAATTGTCTGATTTATCATCATCAGTGTAAAAACTAAAACCGCTACAGGAGCAAGACCATTTGCCCACATAGAAATTCGCCAGAGGGTTGAATGTTTTTTATCAAATAGATTTTTAGCTGTGTCCATTTCTTTCCTCCTTATTTCTGCAATTGTACTTCACATTTTAGAGTGATAGCAATCGTATCATGAACGTCGATTCAGTCGCAGTGCAGCAATCTCATTCCACACCAAAATCGCAAAGAGAAAAACATAAAACGCTGCCCCCTTGATAAAAAAGGCGGGACCCGCCAATGCAAGTGTGCCCCAGGTGTAGATGGCGAAATTCTTCCAGCGCTCATCGGCGCGGAAGGCGAAGCCGAGAACGATCATGGCGGGGAAGAGGGTTAGACCCAGCAAGACGAAAGAGAGGTCGTGCAAACGTCCGTGCCAGGTGGCTGGGTAGTCACGGATGGTTGGGTCGGTGGTGAAGGCTAGGGCTGCGAGAAATAGACCGGCACACGCCATCAGTGTGGTGCCAAGTTTGGAGGCAGGAGTCTGCTTTAGGTCCAGAAAGAGGCGGCGGGCGAAGAGGGTCATGAGCAGACCGGTGAGGATGAAGGTCGCGGTCATCACCCATCCAAAACGACCGAGCGCCAGCCCGCTGGGCCAGTCGAAGGTGGGGTCGTTGATGGGATGCCAGCCGAGGCTGAGCAGGAATTCGTATTCAACGAGGGTGAGGATTGTGAGAATGAACGCGAATAGAACGGGACCGATAAGAATAAGTTTTTTCATGGGATAAAAAACAGCCTCGCACGGGGCGAGGCTGTTGATTTGGAGTTACCAGGTCCAACCGCCGCGCAGGCGGACAACGCCAAGAAAGACCAGCACGAGTGAGCCAACTATGCAAAACAGAGTGTTGCGGAAGCGGACGGTATCGGGGGCGTTCTTCCAGCGGGCGGGCAGGTGGGCGACCACGGCTGCAATGATCATGGTGGTGGCATGTTCGATGCGGTTGGGGGTGAAGGGCACACCGACGATGCTCGTCCAGATCAGAAAGATCAAGCCGAGGGTGGCTTGCAGGTCCATTAGTCCGCTGAAACCGGCGGTCAGACCGCGGTCCATGCCTTTGAAGGCGCCGCCGCGCAGCCAGCCAATGCTGAGTTTGACGATGGCGATCACAGCGACCAGCAAAATTAGCCAGCGGGTATGCGAGTGAATTGTGAGCAGAAGTTCCATTCTTTTCTCCTAATTAAGGTTGATTACAAAACAAAAGGCAGGATCGCCTTTCGGTCTTTCGGAAATTCTTTGAATTTTTCGTGATACCACTTTAGCACGCGCAAGGCGCGGGCTGTGAGATAACAAATGATGAAGAGCAGGACCATCCACGCCGCAAGGTGCCGTGAGAGTAGGGCAATGCCCAGCCACGCGACGATCTCAAACAGGTAATGCGGACAGACGACATATGCGAACAGACCGCCTTTTGGGATGAAGTAATCGAGGGAGTTCTTACGCAGGTCTGCCAGTAGTTTGTGGTGGTAAAAATTACCCGCCTGCCCAAAGACGAATAGCACAACACCGACATAAAACCACGCGTCAAGTGCAGGCAGTGACGCTTGGTTCACCCAGCCGATTAGCCCGGCGGCGAAGGAGTAAAAGGAGGCGATCACCAGTGTCGTGACCGGGTCGATCGGACCCGAGTAGCGATGCAAAAAAAGTGACTCGAGTACGCGCTTCATGAAATGCAGCGATACCGCGAGATAGACCGCCCATTGGATAAGGGTCGCTTTTGGAAGGTATGACCAGGCGATAATGGTCAGCACCACCACCGGCGCAAAATAAAGGAACGCCATCCCTGCCCAGCCGGGCAGCCCTGTGCCTTTGCGGAACTTACTGTAATTCATCATGGACATGCCATAGTATTCGGCGGGACCCGCCCAAACGACAAGCAGGGACATGAAAATATAAAAAGCGATGTTGAACGGTGTCCATTCGGGGAGGATCATCAGGTCGGCTCCTTTGTGCGCCGAATTATACAGCAGGGATACGACCTCCTTTATAATCACCGCGTAGCAGCATATAGAATTCTGGAGGAACCCATGACCTACACCACCATCCTGACCGAAACGCGCGGACGCGTTGGCATTGTGCAATTGAACCGTCCGCAGGC
>JBAIYF010000328.1:0-1505 GCA_037916115.1 Anaerolineales bacterium | reverse complement strand
GTTTTCCCGCCGCTGATCATGCGCCGGGCAGCAAGGTAAAGTGTACATATATTGAGATTCCCCAAGCGCTTCATACAAACAGCGTTTTTCTTTCGAAACCGTATTGGATGTGGGGCGCCGAAATGGGAGTTAATGAACACGGGTTGGTGATCGGCAACGAAGCGATCTATTCCAAGATCCCAGCCAATAAAGAACCTGCCCTGCTCGGTATGGATTTGCTGCGCCTTGCGCTCGAACGTGCCGCCACTCCGCGTGAAGCCTTGCAGGTGATCGTTGACCTGCTTGAAGAGTTCGGTCAGGGCGGAAATTGCGGCTCGCATGGCAATAATCTGTATTATCACAACAGTTTTCTTATTGCCAATGCCGAAGACGCCTGGGTACTTGAAACCATCGACAGGCAGTGGGCGGCGAAACAGGTCAATGATGTTTACACCATTTCAAATTGCCTGACGCTCGGCAGACAGTACGATCTTGCCTCCAAAGACCTGAGTAACCTCGCAGGTGCATCCAAAACCCCGCATCTGGCCAACGATCTAAATGATTTTCTTTATACAAGTTTTGGCAAAGGGCGGACCCGCCGCCAGACCACTATCAACGCTCTCGAAGCCCAGAGCGGCTCTGTCAGCATAGGCAGCATGATGCAGATTCTCCGCCATCATCAGGCGGATGATTTCAATCCTGGTGCGAACATCACCGATCAAGATGTCTGTATGCATGCCGGTTTTGGTCCGTTCCGAATCAGTCAAAGCACAGCTTCCATGGTCGTGTATTTGGATGGCAGCAACCCGCTCATTTTTGCAACCGGTACCGCCGCTCCTTGTACAGGCGTGTTCAAGCCTTTTTGGATCGATGCCGCTTCTTTCCTGAATGAGGAGCCTGCTCCCACCCATCTGGCAGACTCGAACTCCCTGTTCTGGCAGCACGAACGCTTGCACCGTGCCGTGCTGATGGATTACGGAAACAGGCTGCATCTCTACGCCGCCGAGCGCGATGCCATGGAAAAACGCTTTATGGAGGGCGCGTTGAATTTGCGGTCTGCGCCAGTTAGGGAACGCGTGGAATTCAGCCGGGCATGTTACGCCGAACGGCGTGCGGCTGGAGAGAAATGGTTGAAGCGAGTGGAAATTGCACCAACGGGGAAGTCAATTTTGCATGGTGCGGCATGGGATGGCTTCAATAAAAAAGCCGGATTATCGTGGTGATATTCAATAAAAAACCGCCTATGTAGGCGGTTTTTTTAGCTGGGGATCAAGGATTCGAACCTCAAATTTCGCGTCCAGAGCGCGACGTGATGCCATTTCACCAATCCCCAATTTTCCAGCGGGCGGTATTTTATCACGCCCATCCGCAGGATGCAAGTGAAAAGGCGGTCATTTTCCGCGCGCAGAGCGGCGTGCGCTTTCTTCCAATTCCATCAATATAAGCAATGCATGTTGGATGAATTTCAAGCCGAAGAAATACATCACCCCAGGCATGGGTTGAAGCAGATATGCGTTAAAGTAACT
>JBAIYF010000327.1:0-8249 GCA_037916115.1 Anaerolineales bacterium | reverse complement strand
GAAAAGCCGGAAGCAGAGTGGAACGCAGATTCCGCAAGGTGATTCTGTAAGGAATTGGAGGCTTATGCGCCGGGGATTACCTGAAACGACGGATCCCGTAAAAGACGGGTGCAGTTTATATGAAGGCGTGGAATATTCCCAGTTCTGGGATGGACGGTCAAAACGCAACCTTGATACGCTTGAACACCTTATTGTTCAAAGTCTGCTGCCCGCACAGGGACGCAGGATCATTGATGTTGGCTGCGGTTTCGGGCGTCTGGCTGATTGCTATCTGGATCGTTTCCAGCAGGTCATCATGATGGATGGTTCGATATCGCTTTTGCATCAAGCAATGGATACGACCGGAGAGCGGGCGATCTATGTCGCTGGTGATGCCTTGCATCCGCCTTTTCGTAATTCGGCGTTCGATGCCATATTGCTGATTCGGGTATTCCATCATATTCAGGACTCTCAGGCATGCCTGTCGGAAATGAGCCGGATATTGTGCAAGGATGGTCGTTTTATCTTTAATTACATGAACAAGCAAAACGTTTCAAGGGTCGTGCAATGGTTGATCGGGCGAAATAAAGAAAACCCCTTTGATGCCCAAACGGTTGGATGCGGCTCCACGTTCATCAGCCATCATCCTGGCACTGTAAATACACTACTGCATGAAACAGGGTTCGCAGACATACGCTCCCTCGGCGCCGGGGTATTGGACCGGTTCGCAGGCAGTGATAGATTATCAAAACATTGGATCGGACTTGGCGAACATTGGGCACCTTTTTTAGGACGTAGCCGTATCGCACCATGGATCTTGTGTAGTGCAGAGGTAAAGGCAGGCTCAAACTTGATCGATACTGGAGAGATCAACGATCTATTTCAATGTCCGGCTTGCAGTGGGAGTTTATGCGAAAAGCCGGGCGGGTATCGGTGTTTCAGCTGCGAACAGTGGTATCCAGTCAATGATGGCATCTTTGATTTTCGAATACGGTACTAGCCGGATGGACGACTTGAAAATGACCAACACAGAGTTAACATTGTTGGACCCACTGGATACCCGTTGGCTTGAATTTATCGCTGCACAGCCTGACGCCAATATTTTCCATCACCCTTCGTGGATGGAATTGCTGCGAGTTTGTTACGGTTATAAACCCGCCTTATTCGTCCTCCTGGATGAAGCATCTCGACCCATTGCGGCTTTGCCGTCCATGCAGGTTCAAAGCTGGCTGACCGGATATCGCATGGTTTCATTACCATTCAGCGATTTTTGCCAGCCGCTCACCGTAAATGATATTTCGATGGATGCCCTGCTTGCCGGGGTGCAAATGTGGCGTCATAAAAAAGGAAATATGGAAATGCAGGTCCATTGGTCGATGCCCCGCATGGATGGTGTTTACCCCGCCGAAAAATTTGCCCGGCACATTACATACCTGGACCCTGATGCTCGCAAGGTATTGCAAAAGTTTGCAAAAACACAGGTGCAGCAGCGTATACATAAGGCAGAAAGGGAGGGTCTCATTGTTCGGCTAGGTACCACATGGGATGATCTCCAGCTGTTCTATGACCTGCATCTCAAAACACGAAAGAGGCTCGGAGCCCCCATTCAACCTTTGCGCTTCTTCCGATTGATTTGGCAGAGATTGATCATGCAGGACCTGGGGTTTGTATTGTTGGCTTATAAAAACTCCCAACTTCTGGCTGGCGCCGTCTTCCTCCATTACAACAAGACCCTCACATATAAATACAGTGCATCAGACCCGTCTTCTTGGCGGTTGCATCCGAACAACTTGATTTTATGGCGGGCTATTAACTGGGGATGCGAACATGGTTATCGAATATTTGACTGGGGCAGAACCGACCTTGACCAGCAGGGACTGCGTGAGTTCAAACTTGGCTGGGGGAGTGAGGAGCAGATCATTTATTACTCAGTATTGGCAGATCGTCCGCCAAAAACAACTGCAAGTGGGTGGAGGAAACGCTTCCAGTCCTCAATCATTCAGCATTCACCCAATATGGTCTGTCGCTTTATTGGAGAATTGTTATACCAACATTTCGCATGAACACAAATCTCTGGTCTCAAAACCACCCGCGCGATTTTTGGCTCTGCCAGCCGAGCCCGCCAGATCAAATCTGGCAACAGGCAATTGAAGCCTCACGACCGATTCTGGGACTTGGCTCCCGACCGGTGGATATCGACACCATCATGGAGTTGACCCTGGGAGAAGCCCGCTTCGGACCCGACCATTGGCGGCTCAATCTCCCCAAACGGATGTATTACATCCTCAAACCTCTCCTGCCACGTGCACTGACGCGCACACTGCGCCAGATCTATCATCAACCCGGGCGGGGGGAAAACTGTATGCCCTGGCCGATCGAGGACCATTATGTAAAATTTTTATGGAATGTTTTAGAAGAGGTTTCAAACTCCATGCCACTGGGCATGGAGCCGCAACCGCTTTGGCCCAATGGACATCGCTTTGCCTTCGTTCTTACACACGATGTGGAATCGGCGGAGGGGCTGGGGTTCATTCGCACTGTAGCCGATCTGGAGGAGGAACTAGGCTTTCGTTCTTCGTTCAATTTCGTTCCTGAAGACTATTCTGTTGACTGGAGCCTGATCGAAGAACTGCGTCAGCGTGGTTTCGAAGTGGGAATTCACGGACTGAAACACGATGGCACTCTTTTCAATTCGCGCAAGAACTTCGAACGTTGCGCGTCTCTCATCAATGGGTATCTCAGGCAATTTGATGCGGTCGGCTTTCGCTCCCCATTGACACATCGCAACCCGGAATGGATGCAATTGCTCGATATCGAATACGACCTGTCTTTTTTTGATACCGATCCGTTTGAACCCATCCCCGGCGGGACAATGAGTCTCTATCCGTTCTTCCTCGGGCATTTTGTTGAATTGCCTTACACACTTGTGCAGGATTACACCCTCACCGATATTTTGAAGCAACGGACCCCGGCGCTCTGGCTTGAAAAGACAGAATTCATTCGGGAGGTGAAAGGCATGGCACTGTTGAACTCCCATCCCGATTATTTAAAAAAACCGGGTCACCTTGAAATCTACTCTGCATTTCTGTGTGCCATGTGCGCACAGAATGACTCATGGCACGCGCTTCCCCGTGATGTGGCGCGCTGGTGGAAAGCTCGGGCAGGTTTGTTGGACGCTGCGGCAATGAGCGGGAATGAGCAGGGAAGCAATGAAGAGAAAATAGCGCCTGTAAAAAATGCCTGCAGATTTATATCAAGCCAAATTGTGCAATCAACTTCCCCGAAGATTGAGGCGTAATTGCATGGTGGTTCCCATCCCGCATTGATCTAACAGAACACTAAAGGGGATATTCGATTTGATCGTCACTTCAGAAGTTCTTCAGCCCAGCGTTCCGCGTCTTTTTCTACTGCCAGTATTTCCGCGGCATGCATTGCCTCATCACTGAGTTTCGATCTTAATTCGTTGCGCAATATCTCACTGCGCTCATGGATATGAGGTGTAGCGGCAGGGTGCGATCTCAATGAAAGCGCAACTGCCAGACGGGTTTCGGGGCTGAGTTCGCTTTGTATCTCAACAAAGGCGAGGAGTGCGTTCAAGATGACAGGCGTCCATTTACCGGATTTCGCATCTTCATACGCCTTGAGATATAGATTCTTTGCTTCTGGCTTGTCGTTCATGGCTGCGCATGCCCGACCCAAATGGATCGTGGTGTGCGCGCTGTTCAACTGGTCACCGATCTCGTTGGAGAGATGGATGCTCTGCTTGAACAATTGAGATGCTTCCTTATTCTGCCCCTGCATCAGGCATGCGATCCCAAGCAATTCCAGACCAAAAGCATGCGCCCACAAGTCCATTTTGGCTGCGGCGATCTGGTTGCTTTCCTGCAATATGGATCGGGCGGCGGCATAATCTTTGTGGGCGATGGCGGTCATGCCAAGATAGATCATGGTAAAGACCAGCCCGCGTGGATCGCCGACGGGACGCCACAGGTTCAGACTTTCAGTGAGTTGTCGTTGGGCTTCCTGGATATTTCCCTGTTGATAGGCCACTATGCCCAACACACTGGTGGGGATGGCTTGGTGCCAGGGTTTGAGCATCTTCGCATAGCGAAGACTTTCTGTGGTGAGTTGGTTTGCTTGTACGGGGTCACCTGTCATCAGGGAGAGATAGCCCCAGTTGCCGTAGATGTAATACAGCACTTCGGGGTCGCCGCTTTGTTGGGCGATCTCAAGGCTTTCTTTCAGCAGTTTTACGCCTTTTTCTACATTCCCTTTGCGGAATTCGAACCAGCCATAGGTATCGACGAGGGCGGCGAAGGCGGCTTGTTCTTCGGCTGTTCTGAGGCTGGCAGGTGCGCCAAGTTTGCGGAAGTGGTCCACTGCGGCTTTGGCGGCGGAGATGGCTTCGTCGTAGTAGCCGTTGACCTCAAAGTACCAGGTCATGGTGAAGACCATGTTGCGGAGCAGGTCGAGGCGTTGATTTTCGACCGCCCAATGCCAGGTGCAGTGCCAGTTGCAGGTTTCAGAACGGATGAGGTGGGAAATATGGTTTTGCCGTTCGCTTTTGAATTCCCATTCCAGGGAGGCGATCCACCTGGCGTAGTGCTCGGCATATTTGGTTGAGGCAAGCTGTTCTGCGGCTGGGTCAGCTTGCAGTTTTTCCAGCGCATAAGTGCGGACCAGTTCATGCAGTTCATAGCGTTCGGGGTGTTTGTTGTAGCGTAGGAGTGACTTGTCTACGAGGGAAGATAGCAGGAAGAGGGAAGCACCCGTTGCTGTGATGGCGGCTTCGCGCGTGAACCCGCCTTGAAAGACGGAGAGTTTCATGAGCAAGTCGCGTTCTGTTTCGGTCAGCATTTCCCATGAATGGTCGAAGACGGTCTTGATGGAGCGGTGACGTTGGGGGACGTCGGTCTTTTGGGTTTCGAGGAAGTCGATCCCTTTTTCAAGTTCGTGGGCGATCTCGCGGGCGGAGAGCATGCGCACCCATGAGGCGGCAAGCTCGATGGCAAGCGGCAGTCCGCCGACCATGCGGCAAATGCGGATGATGGCGGAGGGGTCTTCGGTTTCAAGGGAGAAGGCTTGCGATGCCTGCCGGGCGCGTTGAATGAACAATTGAATGGCGCTGTTGGTTTCATCGTCGAGGCTGGCTTGTTCTTCGGGCAGGGGCAGTCCTTGCACTTCGAAGAGCCATTCCCATTGCAGGCGTAATTGTTCGCGCGAGGTGACGAGGATCTTGATGTGGTGTGTATTTTGCAGGATCTGCCCGAGCTGGTCTCTGCCTTCGAGCAGGTGTTCCATGTTGTCGATGATGAGCAGGGTTTGTTTGTCGTGCAGGTGATTGGTGAGTTGCAACATGGGTTCAGCGGGACCGGAAAACCCAAAGTGGAGCTTATCTGCGATGGCGGGCAGGATGGATTCGGGCATACCGACGCCAGCCAGGGAGATGAAGTAGACCCCATCGGCAAAGTGCGGTTCGAGGGCTCGTCCCGCTTCGATGGCGAGACGGGTCTTGCCAATGCCGCCGGGACCGGTCAGTGTGAGCAGGCGGCAGGCGGGGTCTTGCAGTTGTTTGGTGAGGACATGGATTTCCTGTTCGCGCCCAACAAGCGGAGTGGGGGAAACAGGCAAATGTGTATGTGGCGGCTCGGGAGCAGAGGCAGGCGCGAGCGGGGAGAGAGGCGGGATCGTGTCCAGTGAGTCGGCGCTTTTTTCCTGTCGGGCAGTTTTCAGGAAGAGGGGACGCTGGTCAGCAGGGACATCCAGTTTTTCGGCGAGGAGTTCTGCCATTTGGCGCGAGGGTCGGCGCTCGTCGGATTCGATCTTGAAGATAAGGGAAGGGGAGCAGCCGATCTGTTTTGCCAGTTCCTGCTGGGTGAGGTCGAGCGCTTTGCGCCGGCGTTTCACCCATGTGCCAAAGGATTGATTCATTATCTCTCTCCGATAAAGTTTTGCAATTGTACTATTTTTTGTCTGACGGGTTGTACGAAAAAATCAGACCCATCTTTTTTGGAAAAGAATAAAGTGGGGATACATCAAAAAAGGAGAAATATCATGTTCGCTAAAAATAGTTTTATCAATCGATTTCCACTGCTCGCGTTCTTTTTGCTTGCCTATGCCGGTACATGGCTTGTGATCTCACCGCTGGTGCTCGATAGCCTCGGCTGGATCGACATCCCCGATGCATTGGGAATCATTTTTTTCATTTTGAGTTCGCTTACGGGACCACTCTTTGCCGCGTTTTATGTAACTGAAAAACTGGAAGGCAAGGAAGGCAGGAAAAGTCTTTGGCAGCGTATGTTCCATATGCGCGCCGGGTTGGTTTGGTATTTGGTGGCGCTCTTTGCCTTTCTGTTGATCTGGTTGGCGGCATACAGCCTGCTTTATGGCGGCGCTCCGCTTGCCGTATTGATTGCGAATCCAGCTTTGATGGTCACCGCGTTTTTGCCGAATGTTTTGGCGGGCATATTAATTCCGTCTTTGGGCGAAGAACCCGGCTGGCGTGGTTTTGCCCTGCCACGTTTGCAAAAGGATTTTGGACCTGTGCTCGGCACCCTTATTTTGGGGACTCTGCACGGCATTTGGCATTTGCCTGCGCTGTTCACGCCTCTTCTCGGACCTTTTAGCTGGGATGGTTTTCTGACGTTTGTCCTTACCGCCGCGGCAGGGACCTTCATCTATACCTGGGTCTTCAACAACACCCGCGGCAGTGTGTGGATCGCAATGCTTCTGCATGCTTCCAGTAATGCCGCTTCGAATCTTGTCGGCAGCCTTATCCCCAAAGACGTGGAATTGAACGGCTGGCAGCGTGTATTGGACGCTGGCTGGCTTAATGTGATCGCTTTTGGTCTCGCCGCCATTTTGCTTGTCATCTTCACACGCGGCAGGCTTGGTTACAGACCTGAAGAGGTAAATCTGTAAAACGTTGCCAAATTTGCGGCAGAAAAACCCAGGTCCCATTGTGCGATTTTTTGTCCAATGTTTTGTGTCAGGAATTGAGACCAACTTCTTCCAAAAAAGAATAAAGTAGGAACATCAGAGGCAAGTCTTAGTAGAAGGATGTAGAGAAATGGATTTCATGACCCAACTTAGCGACGAAGAGAAATGGACCCGGCAGGCTGCCAATGGCGACCTGGATGCCTTCAATCAATTGGTGCTCAAGCATCAGGACCTGGCGTACCGGCATGCGCTTTCGATGCTGAACGATGGCTGGCTGGCGGAAGAGGTGGTGCAGGAGAGCTTCATCAAGGCGTTCCAGAATGTGAAAAGCTTCCGCGGCGGTTCCTTCCGCGCCTGGTTGATGCGCATTGTGACCAATACGGTGTACGACACCCTGCGCTATTCCTCAAAACGCCCCACCCAGCCCTTGTTCCCGGATGATGACGACGGCGACGAGATGGAATCTCCGCGCTGGTTGGCAGACCCGAACGCCTCCGTAGAGGGAACGGTGGAAGAAGATGAACGCACGAAGTTCATCCACCGCACCTTGAACGAATTGCAGGACATTTATCGTAACGTACTTACCCTTGTGGACTTGCAAGACTTTGATTACGAAGAAGCCGCACAGGCGTTGAACGTCCCGGTCGGCACGGTAAAGAGCCGATTGGCACGCGCGCGGATGCAGTTGAAGGAAAAGCTGCAGACTTGCCCATCCATGCTCGAAAATTATCACTCCTGGATGCAAACGTCCATTTACAGTTGAAAGAAAAAAAGAGGTAAATTAAATGAATACAACTATGAACCACAACTCACATGACCATTCCAATCACAGTGAAGAGCCCATGATGGATCACTCCATGCATGCAGGTATGGATCACTCGATGGAAAATATGGATCATTCCATGCACGAAGGCATGGACCATTCGCAACACGCGGGTCACAACATGCCCGCCAACATGGATCATTCTGCCCACGCAGGGCACAACAATTCTGGCGCGATGGATCACTCTGCCCACGCCGGTCACGGCGCCGACCACAGCGGACACGAGCAGATGTTCCGCATCCGCTTCTGGTGGAGCTTACTGTTGAGCATCCCCGTGCTCGTGTATAGCGAGATGATCCAGCACTGGCTCGGCTTCATGCCGCCCATGTTCCCCTTTGCTGAATGGATTCCCTTCGTCTTCTCCGTGGTCATCTTCGCCTATGGCGGCATTCCCTTCCTGCAAATGGCAGCACCTGAGTTGAAGGAACGCAAGCCCGGCATGATGACCCTCATCTCACTGGCGATCTCCGTTGCATTCATTTACAGCGTCGCCGCCGAATTCATTGAC
>JBAIYF010000326.1:0-2076 GCA_037916115.1 Anaerolineales bacterium | reverse complement strand
TCCACCGCTCTGCGTGTGCGGGCAAAAACTACAGATTGAATATCGTACTTGAGCAGGTCATTTGCCAGTTTCACACCTTCAAGGATGCTGCTCTTGCGCAAGCCAAGAGTCGGGTTCACTACTGGCGGGTTGTAGATGATGAAGTGCCGTTCACCACGTGACGAGCCGTCGTTATCCACCAATTCCACGGGTTCTTCGATGAGCGTTTCGGCAAGCTCCTGCGGGTTGCCAATGGTCGCCGAGGCAAGGATGAATTGCGGATTCGCGCCATAGAACTTTGCCACACGCTTGAGTCTGCGGATGACGTTCGCCACATGCGAGCCGAATACTCCGCGATAGGTATGCGCTTCGTCGATGACGATGAATTTGAGATGGGTGAAGAACTCCCCCCAATTGGCGTGATGCGGGAGGATGCCCGTGTGCAGCATATCGGGATTGGTCAATATGATACGGGCGGTCTTGCGGATTGCTGAACGATGAGGTTGGGGAGTGTCGCCGTCGTAGATGGCGGGTATCAGGTTCCAGGTATCAGGTGCCAGGTTTGTAAGTGAAGAAAGTTGGTCTTGGGTGAGGGCTTTGGTAGGGAATATATACAAAGCGCGCGCTTGATTATCTTCAAGCATCTTTGAGAGGATGGGCAGGTTGTAGGCGAGAGTCTTGCCGCTGGCGGTGCCGGTGGAAAGGATCACATTGCGGCGGGCGCGGGCGTGAGTCCACGCTGTCAGCTGGTGGGAGTAGAGCAGGGAAATGCCGCGGGTGGATAAGGCTTCTCGAAACGCAGCAGGCACATCGTCTGGGATGGGATGCGTTTGTGCGGTGCGGGGAGGAGTCGTCCGCCAGGCAAAAAGCCCGGGGGCGGTTTCTTCATCCCGCTTCCAAAAATCCAGAAGAGTTGAAAGCATAAAACCTAGCCAGCAGGTTCAGGTCGTTCGATGTGCAGGGTACGAAACGCCCATGCGCCAATCGCCAGCGGATACCAGAATGTGACGGCGCGGTACAGCAAGGTGATCACCACTGCCTGGCTCCAATTGACGTTGAGCGAAGCCAGCGCAACGGGCATGATGCCTTCAACAATGCCGATGCCCGACGGCGTGGGCGATACGATCAGGAATAGATATCCAATGGCAAAACCGGCAATGATGGTTCCCGCCGAAAACGGCACTTCGAACGCAAGGAAGGAACTTGCCAGCACAAGCATCAACATACTCTTGTTCACAATGCCCCATAGGATCGGGCGGATCAGGCTGGTGGATCGTTCGTTAAGCCCGGAAAACCCTTCGGCGATCTCGTTCGCAAATTCATGGGCGCGTTCTTCGCTGAGGTAATCTCTTTTGCGAAAAAGATGCACAACCGAGTTGACACCATGCGCGATCTTTGCCAGCAGGTTACCCAGTTTCTCGGCAGAGCGATACCCCAAATAAAGCCCAAACCCCGAAATGGCGGCAATGGCAAAAAGGAGCAGGGAAGCCGAGATCTCCCCTGCATCCAGATCGTTGCGGCGCACAAGCACGATCAACCCCAGGGAAAGGATGACCAAAAATGAGGCAAGATCCAGTATTAAAAATAAAGCACCCGCCACGGTGGCCTTTCCGGCGGGATGACCGCGCCGTTTCGCTTCCGCGGCAAAAAGCGCCACGCCGCCAACCCCGGCGGTCGGCGCAACCACATTGATAAAGTTTGCCGCTGTGGCAATACGGCTCAGGGTCATCACATCTTCATGGGCACCGAGTAGATGAAAGACAGACTGATACATTCTTCCATTGACGACGAACCAGGCGGTTTGGATCGCCATTGCCAGCAGAAAGAATGTAATATGTGCCTTTTCCAAGGTTAAGAGGATGGTCTCCAGTTCGCTAAAGCTGAAGGCAACCACCACAACACCGAGGAAAAGAATAAAGAACACAAAGAATTTTTTCACGATACTCATTGTAACAAAACATCACCCCATTGCCATGCACAAAAAAAACGCCGCATGGCAACAACATCACCATACGGCGGTCTAAAAGCAAAGGCGGGTTAGATGGCAAAATCCTCGCCGTGCCAAACCCCATGTTCAGATCGATGAAGCGGCGAACC
>JBAIYF010000325.1:0-2513 GCA_037916115.1 Anaerolineales bacterium | reverse complement strand
CGGAAAAGAACTGGGCTGGGGACGTGTCGGTCCGCATGGTGCGGGTCACTACGTGAAGATGGTCCACAACGGCATCGAATACGGCATGATGCAAGCCTTTGCTGAAGGATTCGGTATCTTGAAGAACAAGAAGGAATTCGGGCTCGACCTCGCGCAGGTTTCGCACATCTGGCAGCACGGCAGCGTCGTCCGCTCGTGGCTGTTGGACCTCGCCGCCCGTGCCCTCGATGAAGATACCGAACTGAAAGACATCAAGCCCTGGGTAGCAGACTCCGGCGAAGGCCGCTGGACAGTCTTTGAGTCCATTGACCTCGACGTGCCTGCCCCCGTCATCACCCTCGCACTGCAAATGCGTTTCGCCAGTCGCGACGAGGAAAACTACCCCGCTCGCATGCTCTCCGCCCTGCGCAATCAGTTCGGCGGGCACGCGATGAAGAAGGCTGAATAGCAGACAATGGACGATAGACCGTTGACCTTGGCACAACCATCGTCTATCGTCCATCGTCAATGGTCTATCTCTTATGAACACCCCACTTTATAACGGTTTACTAACCACCATCATCATTTTCGGTGCCTCCGGTGATTTGACGCAGCGCAAGTTGATTCCTTCGCTGTTCAACCTCTTCCGCAAGCGTCGCACGCCGAAGAAATTCCAGATTCTTGGCTTCGGCGGAACAGCCTTTACCGACGAAGAGTTCCGCGAACATCTCTACAAAGGCATGAAAGAATTTGCCGGATACGAATTCACAGATGACGAGTGGGGTGTCTTCGCACCCAACCTGCACTACTTGACCGGCAAATATACCGAAACGGCAGATTTCCAAAAACTGGCAGAAACGCTCACCGCCTCTGAAAACGGGGATGCGAACCGCCTGTTTTACATGGCGCTGCCACCCACACTCTTCCCTGCCATCATCGACAATTTGGATGCAACCGGTCAATTGCACGAGAATGGCGGCTGGCGGCGCGTGGTACTCGAAAAGCCGTTCGGAACCGACCTGGCTTCCGCCATCGAGCTGAACAAGCAAGTCCACAAGGCGCTCCACGAAAACCAGATCTATCGCATCGACCACTATCTCGGCAAAGAGACAGTTCAGAACATCCTCTTCACCCGCTTTGCCAATACCATTTTTGAACCGATCTGGAACCGCAACTACATCGACCACGTGCAGATCACCGTCTCGGAAAAAGTCGGTTTAGAACACCGTGCCGGTTTTTACGACGGCGTCGGCGTGCTGCGTGATATGTTCCAAAATCACCTTCTGCAACTGCTCACTCTCGTTGCGATGGAGCCGCCAGCTTCGTTCAGTGCAAGTCACCTGCGCAATGAAAAGGTAAAAGTGCTGAGCGCCATCCAACCAATGACGCCCGAACAAGTAGCGGTTAACACAGTGCGCGCACAGTACAAAGGCTACAAGAACGAAGACAAGGTCAACCCCAAATCGACCACGCCCACCTACGCCGCGCTGAGGCTCTTCATCAACAACTGGCGCTGGAAGGGCGTGCCCTTCTATCTGCGCTCTGGCAAGAACCTCGCCGAAAAGCAGACACAGATCATCATCCAATTCAAAGAGCCGCCCACTACCATGTTCCCCATGCAGACCATGAAACCGAACATGCTGGTGCTCTACCTGCAACCCGATGAAGGCGTACACCTGCGCTTCGAAGCCAAAGCCCCTGACACGGTCAACGAGACCCGCTCAGTGGACATGGAATTCCATTACGACGACGCTTTTGGAAAATCTTCGATCCCAGAGTCCTACGAACGTCTGCTGCTCGATGCCATTCAAGGCGACGCCTCCCTCTTCACACGAGCCGACGAAGTGGAAACCGCCTGGTCGCTGATCGACCCCATCCTTCAGACCTGGGAAACGCATCAGACTCCGCCGTTGGCTGTTTACAAACCCGGGAGTTGGGGTCCACCCGAAGGCTACGACCTGCTCGCGCGCGACGGTCGGCGCTGGCTGAACGAAGAAGCCAGCATGATGTTAGAAAAATAAAAAAAACAGACAGGCAATTTTCAGTGCCTGTCTGTTTTTTTGTGGAATACAAACCCTCCCAATCTTTCTCGAACGTTCGGATACCTTCGACTACACTCCGATGTGTTTATCTCCACACAACTTCTACATATTTCCTCCATTCCCCTGAAATACTCATAAGCCAAAATAAGGTCAAGTTTACAAATGGAGGTAAACATGAAAACAAACAAATGGATCTGGCGAGTTCTCGCTGTAATTCTCACTCTGGTTGTGCTGGCAGGGATCGGTCTTGCGGGTTTCCGCATGGGTGTGGTGCAAGGTGCAAACCTGAGCACTGAGCAACTTTCGGCTCTCTTCGCACATGGTCGCGACTTCGATCACGGTATGATGAAGGGCGGCTTCGAACATGGACGCGGTGACTTTGGCGAACGTGACGGCTTCGGCGGGCGCGGAGGTTTTAGCCTCTTTGGCTTCGTCTTTGGGCTGTTGCGGCTGGCGGTGCTGGCGGGCTTGGTGTGGTTTGGGTACACCTTA